>NZ_JBHWLC010000119.1:0-18329 GCF_042730635.1 Streptomyces sp. NPDC059917 | reverse complement strand
GCGCCTCCGGCGGCGCCTCAAACGCCGGCGAGGCTGAACTTGGCCAGGCCCGACCCCCGGACGCCACACGCGGCGCCTCAAACGCCGGCGGGGCTGGAGTTGGCGGGGCCGGGTCAGGGGCGGGGGCCGGTGGTTTCTACTGCGGCGCAGCGCCAGCGGAGGTCGGGGCCCTGTTCCAGGCGGAAGGCCATGGCCGTGACGCGGTCGCCGGTGGCGATGCGGGCGAAGGCTTCGATCACGCCCGGCCCGGGATGGAAGCGGCCGCACTGCCGCAGCACCGGCCGCAGCTGGTCCCGGAAGGGGCCCGCCGGGGCGGTCAGGGTGACCAGCTGCTCGTACGCCGGGCCGACGGTGTGCCCGAGCAGGGAGTGGACCGGCCGTTGGCCGCTGAGGACGGCCAGGAGCCGCTCCGCGAACCAGTGGTGGGGACCGGGCCGGGCCCCGCGGGGAGGGCTCGGCGGCCGGCGCTGGTCGTGGCGTCCCGCAGGCCGGGTGGTGCTCCGCGTGCTGGTCATGGCGCGTCCCCGAAGAGGCCGGGCCCGGCGGTACCGGGCGGTAACTTGTCGGTGACCTTCTACGGGCGCCCGCCGGGCCCCGCAACGGCACCGCGGCCCGGGCCCCGCCCCGGCCGGGGTTCGCCTATCAGGGGCGCCGCGCCGCCGCCCGGTCCCGCGGGGCGCGCGGGCGGCGTAGCGCCGTGGACGCGGGGGCGGGCGCGGGCGGCAGCTCGAAGGGGGACCGGGGGCTGCCCCGGACGGCGGGGGAGCGGCGGTCGTATCCTGAGGGCGTTCCCCGACTACCGAAAGCAGCCGGCCATGCGCGTGTACGTCCCCCTGACCCTCCCCGGGCTCGCCGAGGCGCACAAGGCGGGCGAGCTGGGCCCCGCCCCGCTGCGTGCGTACGCCGTCACGCCCGGCCTGCGCGAGTGGTACGTCTCGGACGACATCGAGGAGCTGGAGTACGCCGCCCTGAACCGGGCCGCGATCGCCTCGCTGCGCCTGATCGCCGAGGACCCGGCCGCCCCCCGCAAGCGGGTCGTCGTCGCCCTCGACGTCGACGACGCGGCCGCGACCGCGGTCCCCGGCTCGGACGAGGCGGGCCTCGGCCTGGTGGCGCTGGCCGCCGCGGTGCGCCTGAAGGTGGCGGCCGCCGTGCACGTGGACGCCGCGGACGCCGAGGACGACGTGCGCGCCGCCGCGGCCGCCGTGGGCGCCGCCGACGCCGGTGACGGCGACGCGCAGGCCGCCGTGGACGGCGCCGAGGACCACGACCTGCTGTGGTTCGGGGTGCAGGAGATCCCGGGTCTGCTCACGTGACCGGCGCGGACGTGACCGCGGGCGCCGGCGCCCACCTGGTGTGGGACTGGAACGGGACCCTGCTCCACGACATCGACGCCGTGATGGCCGCGACGAACGCCTCCTTCGCCGAGCTGGGGTTCGCGCCGATCACCTTGGAGCGCTACCGCGAGCTGTACGTCGTCCCCGTGCCGAAGTTCTACGAGCGGCTGATGGGGCGCCTGCCCACGGACGACGAGTGGCTGGTCATGGACGACACCTTCCACCGGCACTACTGGGCCGAGGCCGAGGGCGCGGGGCTCGCCGAGGGTGCGCGCGAGCTGCTGGAGGGCTGGCGGACGGCCGGGCTCACCCAGTCCCTGCTGTCCCTGGCGCCCCACGACAAGCTCGTGCCCCTGGTCCGGCGGCACGGGATCCACGACCACTTCCTGCGCGTCGACGGGCGCGTCGGGCCCTCGCACACCTCGAAGGCAGGCCACCTCGTACGTCATATGGCCGCCATGGAGGGGACGGGCGTGAGCGCCACCCGTACGGTCCTCATCGGGGACGCCGTCGACGACGCCCTGGCCGCCGCCCACGTGGGCGCGCTGGCCGTGCTCTACACCGGCGGTTCGCACAGTCGCCGCAGTCTGGAATCAGCCGGAGTCCCGGTCGTGGACAGCCTGGCGGAGGCGGTCCGGATAGCGCGCGAATTGGCCGGATAACGGCGTTTAAATCCCCCGGAACGGCCCCCCGCACGTACGGGGGGCCCGCGTCGCTGTCCAGAGTGTCAAAGTTCCACCCCCGGATTTGTACACATACAGCTCATGACGGGTCGGGGGTGGGGCGAGATAGCCTTGTCCCGTGATCAGCGCGATAGTCCTCGGGGGCACTGAAGCCCCCGACCAGCGCCCGGCGCACCACCGTGCCCGGGCCATCGCTGATCCCCGCCTCCGGGGCCCCTGGCCGAGAATGGTCCATTCCGCCCCGGCCGGCTCATACGACGGCATAGCGTCGATTCCGAACGGACATCCCGCCTCGCGGCGCTATGTCATTCCTTCCTTCACCTACGTCACGCAATGGCGCGCGACAGGAGTCAGAGGACATGCAGACCAAGCTGGACGAAGCAAAGGCCGAGCTGCTCGCACGGGCGGCCCGGGTAGCTGAGAACAGCCCGGCCGGGGGGCTACTTCCGACTGGGTCCGAGCAAGGGGGGCGTCCGGATCTGGACACGATGCTCTCTTACCTCCAGCGCTACTACCTGCACACCGCACCCGAGGACCTCACCGACCGCGACCCGGTCGACGTCTTCGGCGCCGCGCTCTCCCACTACCGGCTCGCCGAGAACCGGCCGCAGGGCACGGCCCGCGTGCGCGTCCACACCCCCACGGTCGAGGAGAACGGCTGGACCTCCAGCCACTCGGTCGTCGAGGTGGTCACCGACGACATGCCCTTCCTCGTCGACAGCGTCACCAACGAACTGTCCCGCCAGGGCCGCGGCATCCACGTCGTGATCCACCCGCAGGTCGTCGTCCGCCGTGACGTCACCGGCAAGCTGATCGAGATCCTCGGTCCCGACTGCGACGCGCACGGCCCCGCCACCGCGCGCCCCCACGACTCCCTCGTCGAGTCCTGGATCCACGTCGAGATCGACCGCGAGACCGACCGCGACGACCTCACCCAGATCACCGCCGACCTGCTCCGCGTCCTGTCCGACGTCCGCGAGGCCGTCGAGGACTGGGAGAAGATGCGCGACGCGGCCCGCCGCATCGCCGAGGAGCTGCCCGCCGAGCACACCGCCAGCGACCTGCGCGAGCACGAGCTGGACGAGGCCCGCGAGCTGCTGCGCTGGCTGGCCGGGGACAACTTCACCTTCCTCGGGTACCGCGAGTACAACCTGGTCGACGGGGACGCGCTGGCCGCCGTGCCCGGCACGGGCCTGGGCATCCTGCGCTCCGACCCGCACCACAGCGGCAAGGACGACGGCCACCCGGTCTCGCCGTCCTTCAACCGGCTGCCCGCCGACGCCCGCGCCAAGGCGCGCGAGCACAAGCTGCTGGTGCTGACCAAGGCCAACAGCCGCTCCACCGTGCACCGCCCCTCCTACCTGGACTACGTCGGCGTCAAGAAGTTCGACGCCGAGGGCAACGTCATCGGTGAGCGCCGCTTCCTCGGCCTGTTCTCCTCGGCCGCCTACACCGAGTCCGTGCGCCGCGTCCCGGTGATCCGCCGCAAGGTCGTCGAGGTCCTCGAAGGCGCCGGTTTCGCACCGAGCAGCCACGACGGCCGCGACCTGCTCCAGATCCTGGAGACCTACCCGCGCGACGAGCTGTTCCAGACCCCGGTCGACCAGCTCCGCGCCATCGCCACCTCCGTCCTGTACCTCCAGGAACGCCGCCGGCTGCGGCTGTACCTGCGCCAGGACGAGTACGGGCGCTACTACTCGGCCCTGGTCTACCTGCCCCGCGACCGCTACACCACGGGCGTCCGGCTGCGGCTGATCGACATCCTCAAGGAGGAGCTCGGCGGCACCAGCGTCGACTTCACCGCCTGGAACACCGAGTCGATCCTCTCCCGCATCCACTTCGTCATCCGCGTCCCGCAGGGCACCGAGCTGCCCGTGCTCACCGACGCCGACGCCGAGCGCATCGAGGCCCGCCTGGTCGAGGCCGCCCGCTCCTGGGCCGACGGCTTCGCCGAGGCCCTGACCGCCGAGTGCGGCGAGGAGCGCGCGGCCGAGCTGCTGCGCCGCTACGGCGGATCCTTCCCCGAGGGCTACAAGGCCGACCACTCGCCGCGCGCCGCCGTCGCCGACCTGGTCCGGCTGGAGCGCCTCAGCGCCAGCTCCAGCGACTTCGACCTCTCGCTGTACGAGCCGGTCGGCGCGGGCCCCGGCGAGCGCCGCTTCAAGATCTACCGCCAGGGCGAGCAGGTCTCCCTGTCCGCCGTGCTCCCGGTCCTGCAGCGCCTCGGCGTCGAGGTCACCGACGAGCGGCCGTACGAGCTGCGCTGCGCCGACCGCACGCACGCCTGGGTCTACGACTTCGGCCTGCGGCTGCCCGCGTCCTCGGGCACCGCCGAGCACATCGGCGGCGACGCCCGCGAGCGCTTCCAGAACGCCTTCGCCGCGGTCTGGCAGGGCGACGCGGAGAACGACAACTTCAACACCCTGGTGCTGAGCGCCGGGCTCACCTGGCGCCAGGCCGTCGTGCTGCGCGCGTACGCGAAGTACATGCGCCAGGCCGGTTCCACCTTCAGCCAGGACTACATGGAGGACACCCTCCGCAACAACGTCCACACCACCCGGCTGCTGGTCTCGCTCTTCGAGGCGCGGATGTCGCCCAGCCGCCAGGCCGCGGGCACCGAGCTGATCGACGCGATGCTGGAGGAGCTGGAAGGCGCCCTCGACCAGGTCGCCTCGCTGGACGAGGACCGCATCCTGCGGGCGTTCCTGACGCTCATCAAGGCCACCCTGCGGACCAACTTCTTCCAGCTCACCAAGGCCGGCGAGCCGCACTCCTACGTGTCGGTCAAGTTCGACCCGCAGGCCATCCCGGACCTCCCCGCGCCCCGCCCGGCGTACGAGATCTGGGTCTACTCGCCCCGCGTCGAGGGCGTCCACCTGCGCTTCGGCAAGGTCGCGCGCGGCGGGCTGCGCTGGTCCGACCGGCGCGAGGACTTCCGTACGGAGATCCTCGGCCTGGTCAAGGCGCAGATGGTGAAGAACACCGTCATCGTGCCGGTCGGCGCCAAGGGCGGCTTCGTCGCCAAGAACCTGCCGGACCCGTCGGTGGACCGCGACGCCTGGCTCGCCGAGGGCATCGCCTCGTACAAGATCTTCATCTCGGCGCTGCTCGACATCACCGACAACCTCGTCGCCGGCGAGGTCGTGCCCCCCAAGGACGTGGTCCGCCACGACGAGGACGACACCTACCTCGTCGTCGCCGCCGACAAGGGCACCGCGACCTTCTCCGACATCGCCAACGCGGTGGCCGAGTCCTACGGCTTCTGGCTCGGCGACGCCTTCGCCTCGGGCGGCTCCGCCGGCTACGACCACAAGGGCATGGGCATCACCGCCCGCGGCGCGTGGGAGTCCGTCAAGCGGCACTTCCGCGAGCTGGGCCACGACACCCAGACCGAGGACTTCACCACGGTCGGCGTCGGCGACATGTCCGGCGACGTCTTCGGCAACGGCATGCTGCTCTCCGAGCACATCCGCCTGGTGGCCGCCTTCGACCACCGGCACATCTTCATCGACCCGAACCCGGACGCGGCCACCTCGTACGCCGAGCGCCGCCGCCTGTTCGACCTGCCGCGCTCCTCGTGGGCCGACTACGACACCTCGCTGCTCTCCGCGGGCGGTGGCATCCACCCCCGCACGGCGAAGGCCATCGCGGTCACCCCGCAGATGCGCGCGGCCCTCGGCATCGAGGCCGGGACCGCCAAGATGACCCCGGCCGAGCTGATGCAGGCGGTCCTCAAGGCCCCGGTCGACCTGCTGTGGAACGGCGGCATCGGTACGTACGTCAAGGCGACGGCCGAGACGCACGCCCACGTCGGCGACAAGGCGAACGACGCCATCCGCGTCGACGGCCAGGACGTGCGCGCCCGGGTCATCGGCGAGGGCGGCAACCTCGGCCTGACCCAGCTGGGCCGGATCGAGTTCGCCCGCCTCGGCGCGGGCGGCGAGGGCGGCAAGATCAACACCGACGCCATCGACAACAGCGCGGGCGTGGACACCTCCGACCACGAGGTGAACATCAAGATCCTGCTGAACGCGGTCGTCTCCGACGGGGACATGACCGTCAAGCAGCGCAACACGCTCCTCGCCACGATGACCGACGAGGTCGGCCACCTGGTGCTGCGCAACAACTACGCGCAGAACGTGGCGCTCGCCAACGGCGCCGCCCAGGCGCCCAGCCTGCTCCACGCCCAGCAGCGCTTCATGCGCCGCCTGGGCCGCGACGGACTGCTCGACCGCAAGCTGGAGTTCCTGCCCGACGACCGGCAGATCCGCGAGCTGCTCAACGGCGGCAAGGGCCTGACCCAGCCGGAGCTGGCCGTCCTGTTCGCCTACACCAAGATCACGGTGGCGGACGAGCTGATCGGCACCGGGCTGCCGGACGACGCCTACCTCAACCGCCTGCTGCACGAGTACTTCCCGGGCGCCCTGCGCGAGAAGTTCCCCGAGCAGATCGAGGCGCACGCGCTGCGCCGCGAGATCATCACGACGATCCTGGTCAACGACACCGTCAACAGCGGTGGCTCGACCTTCCTGCACCGGCTCCGCGAGGAGACCGGCGCCTCCCTGGAGGAGATCGTCCGGGCGCAGCTCTCGGCCCGCGAGATCTTCGGCCTGGCCGAGGTGTGGGACGCGGTCGAGGCGCTGGACAACAAGGTCGCGGCCGACGTGCAGACCCGGATCCGGCTGCACTCGCGCCGACTCGTCGAGCGCGGCACCCGGTGGCTGCTCAACAACCGGCCGCAGCCGCTCCAGATCAGCGAGACCATCGCCTTCTTCTCGGAGCGGGTCACCCAGGTCTGGTCCGAGCTGCCCAAGCTGGTGCGCGGCGCCGACCTGGAGTGGTACACCTCGATCGTGGACGAGCTGACCGAGGCGGGCGTCCCGGCGGAGCTGGCGGCCAAGGTCGCCGGGTTCTCCTCGGCCTTCCCGACGCTCGACATCGTCGCGATCGCGGACCGCACCGGCATCGACCCGCTGGGCGTGGCCGAGGTCTACTACGACCTGGCCGACCGCCTGGACATCACCCAGCTGATGGACCGGATCATCGAACTGCCGCGGTCCGACCGCTGGCAGTCCATGGCCCGCGCCTCCATCCGCGAGGACCTGTTCGCCGCGCACGCGGCGATGACCGCCGACGTGCTGGCGGTCGGCAACGGTTCCTCCACTCCCGAGGAGCGCTTCTCGGCGTGGGAGGAGAAGAACGCGGCGATCATCGGGCGCGCCCGGACGACCCTGGACGAGATCAAGGGCTCGGACGACTTCGACCTGGCGAACCTGTCGGTTGCGATGCGGACGATGCGCTCGCTCCTGCGCACGCACAGCTGAGCGGAACACGCCCAGGAGTACGGGGAGGGCCCCGGGACCGGATCGCGGTCCCGGGGCCCTCCCCGTCGTGGTGGTGGCGCGGCCGCTACTGCTTGCCGAACTCCTCGTACGCGTCGCAGACCTCCTGCGTCGGCCCGTCCATCCGCAGCACGCCGTGCTCCAGCCACAGGACGCGGTCGCAGGTCTCGCGGATGGTGCCGATGCCGTGGCTGACCAGGAAGACCGTGCCCGCGGTCTGGCGCAGCTCCTCGATCCGCTTCTGGCTGCGGCGCTGGAAGGAGGCGTCGCCGGTGGCGAGGGCCTCGTCGATCATCAGGACGTCGTGGTCCTTGGCGGCGGCGATGGAGAACCGCAGGCGCGCGCCCATGCCGGAGGAGTAGGTGCGCATGGGGAGCGAGATGAAGTCGCCCTTCTCGTTGATCCCGGAGAAGTCGACGATGCCCTGGTAGCGCTCCTGGACCTGCTGCTTGGACATGCCCATGGCCAGGCCGCCGAGGATGACGTTGCGCTCGCCGGTCAGGTCGTTCATCAGGGCGGCGTTCACGCCGAGCAGCGAGGGCTGGCCGTGCGAGAAGATCCGGCCGCGCTCCACCGGCTGCAGGCCCGCGATGGCCTGGAGCAGGGTGGACTTTCCGGAGCCGTTGGTGCCGATCAGGCCGATGGCCTCGCCCTTGTAGGCGATGAAGGACACCCCGCGCACGGCGTGCACCTCGCGGATGCCGGGCTTGGGCTTCTTGCGGTTGAAGATCCGGCTGAGCGCGGCGGTGGCGCTGCCGCGGCCGGCGCCGGTGCCGACGATCCGGTAGGTGATGTGGACGTCGTCCGCGATGACGGTGGGGACGCGGGTGTCGGCGGGGGCGCCGGTGGCCGCGGTGGTGCTGGTGGTCGTCGTCTCAGCCACGTCCGTACTCCTCTTCGGCCTTCCAGAAGTAGATGAAGCCGCCCACGCCGACCACGAGGGCCCAGCCGATGGCGATCAGCCAGACGTGGTGCGGGAGGGACGAGACCTTGGTGCTGTCGATCAGCGCGTACCGCATCAGGTCGATGTAGACGGCGGCCGGGTTCGTCTGGAGCACCGTGGTCACCCAGTGCGGCAGGTGGTCCTTCTTGAGCATGTCGCTGATGCTCCACATGACGCCCGAGGAGTACATCCAGGTCCGCAGGACGAAGGGCATCAGCTGGCTGACGTCCGGGTTCTTGCTGCCGAGCCGGGCCATGATCATGGCGCAGCCCGCGCAGAAGACGGCCATCAGGAAGAGCGTGGGGAAGACCAGGAACCAGTTCAGGGTGGGCAGCTGGCCGAAGCAGACCAGGAGGACGATCAGGGCGCCCATGGTGACGAGCAGCTGCTGGAAGAGCTGGATCACGCTGGACAGGGGCAGGCTCGCGCGGGGGAAGTGCAGGGCCCGGACCAGGCCGAGGTTGCTGTGGACGGCGCGGGTGCCGGCGTTGACGGAGCTGCCGATGAAGTCCCAGACGAAGACGCCCGTGATCAGGAACGGGAGGTAGTTCGGGACGCCGTGGCTGGCCTTCATGATGATGCCGAAGATGAAGTAGTACACGGCCGCGTTCAGCAGCGGGGTGACCAGGTGCCAGACCTGGCCGAGCTTCGCGGTGCTGTAGGTCGATGCCATCCGCGCCGTCGCGTACGACATCACGAAGTGCCGGCGCTGCCAGAGCTGGCCGACGTACGCGGGCAGGGAGGGACGGGCGCCGCTGAGGGTCAGGCCGTGGGCGGCCGCCAGTGCCTCGATGTCCGGCTGGGGTGCCGGGGGCTTGGCCAGGGTGGTGGTCACGAAGGTCGCTTTCGACGGGGGCGGGGCGTCGCTGGCGATGGAACGGGTCCGTATCGTCGCTACGGCGAGGTTAGGGCGGGACGCGTCGGAACGCAACCGTATCGTCGTGACGGGTGTGGGACGGCGTGCGCGGTTATGCTCCCTGTATGACCCCGGACCCTGCCGTTCCCGCCGCCCCCGCCGCCCCTGCCGCGCCCGCTCCCGCCGCTGCCGCCGTCGCTTCGCCCGAGCCCGCTGCCGCGCCCGTCGCGGCGCCCGCGGCGGCCCGGCGTCGGGCGCCCGCCGGGGCCGCGGTGCTGCGCGAGGACGTGACCGAGGCGATCCGGGCGGCGGTGGTCGAGGAACTGGCCGCGGTCGGGTTCGCGCGGATGTCGATCGAGGGGATCGCGCGGCGGGCGGGGGTCGGCAAGACGGCCGTCTACCGGCGCTGGAAGTCCAAGCTGCACCTGGTGCTGGACCTGGTGGCCGCCTTCGCGGTGGACGGGCTGCCGGTGCCGGCCACGGGGTCGCTCTACGGGGACGTGCGGGCCCTGCTGGAGGTCATGTCCCACGTCCTGCGGCACCCGGTGGCCTCGGCCGTCATCCCCGACCTGCTGGTCGAGGCGGCGCGGAACCCGGAGATCGCGGCGGCGGTGCGGGGGGCGCTGCTGGACGGGCAGCGCAGGCTCGCCGAGGGGATCGTGTCCGAGGCGGTCGCGCGGGGGGAGTTGGCGCGGGGGGCGGATCCCGAGCGGGCGCTCGATCTGGCGATCGGGCCGTTGTACTGGCGGGTGGTGGTCGTCAACGATGCCGCTCCGCGGGCCTATCTGGACGCGTTGGCGGCGTCCGTGGTGGCGGGGCTCAAGGTCTGAGCCTGCCGGGGGCCCCGGGGGGTGGGGTGCGGTGTGGTGCGCTGTGCGCGTCCGCTGCCCTCCGGGGGCGCCTCGATCGCAGGCGGGGCCTGATCGGGTGGGTCAGGGCCAGAGGGGGGTGGTCAGGGCGGGGGCGGGGGCGGGGAGGGCCGGGGTGGGGTGGCGGTGTTCCAGGGGGGTGACGGCGGGGGCCGGGGTGGTCTGGCCCAGGAAGACGTGGCGGACGACGCGCTCCGCCGCGTGGCCGTCGTCGTACGAGCAGAAGCGGGACCGGAACGAGGCGCGCAGCTGCGCCGAGCGCGAGCCCTGCCAGTGGCCGGTGGCGAAGATGTCCACCAGCTCGTCCTCGGTCCGGGCGATCGCGCCCGGGGGGAAGGCGCGCAGGTCGAAGTAGGTGCCGCGGGACGCCTCGTAGGCCTCCCAGTCGTCCGCGTGGATCACGATCGGCCGGTCCAGCGCCGCGTAGTCGAACATCAGGGACGAGTAGTCCGTCACCAACGCGTCCGACGCCAGGCAGAGTTCCTCCACCGAGGGGTGGCTCGTCACGTCCAGGAGCCGGGGGTGGCGCTCCCACGTCGGCGGGGTGTCCGCGTACGTCAGGTGCGTGCGCGCCAGGATCGTGAAGCGCGGGCCGAGATCGCGCAGCACCCGCTCGAAGTCGAGGTGTTCGGGACGGCTGCGCCGGTAGTCGCGGTGCGTGGGCGCGTACAGGATCACGGTCGAGCCCGCCGGGATGCCCAGGCGCTCGCGCAGCTCCAGCACGTCGCTCGGCGCGGCCCGGTGGAAGACGTCGTTGCGCGGGTAGCCGTACTCCAGCGTCGTGTAGGACGACGGCAGCGCCTTCTCCCACACCAGCGTCGAGTGCCGGTTCCCGGACAGCAGGTAGTCCCACTGGTCGGCGCCCCGCAGCAGGCCCGCGAAATCGGTGGTCGGGGTCGCCGCCGGGCGGTCCTGGAGGTCGAGGCCGACGCGCTTGAGCGGAGTGCCGTGCTGGGTCTGGAGCAGGACCTGCCCGGGCCGCTTGACCAGCGCGCGGTCGAAGTTCACGTTCGTGACCAGGTGCGTGGCCCGGGCCAGCGCGGTCCAGTAGGCCAGCGAGCCGGGCCGCAGCGCGGCCGTCTCCTTCGGCAGCGTCGCGGCGTGCGCCGGGTCGCAGATCCACGCCGTGCGCGCGCCGGGCACGAGTTCCCGCAGCTTCGCCTCGATCGCGGCCGGGTTGCAGGCGTACCCGCCGTGCCAGTACGCGCTGAAGACCGCCAGGTCGGGCCGGAGCGGCAGCAGCCGCTGGATCCGGTAGTGGCAGCGCAGCGCGGTCTCGCGCAGGCCCCGCAGGCCGCCGAGCGCGCTGCGGCCCAGGCGGGTGCCGAACGCCCGCAGCCCGGACAGCAGCCCGTAGGTGCGCCGCAGGCCGAAGCGCATCAGGGCGTGCCGCAGCCGGTCGGTGCGCGACAGGGACAGCGGCTGCGCGTCGGAGCGCACCGCGACCCGGTAGCGGCGCAGCGAGAGGGCCGCCCGCCGGAAGAACTCCGGCCGGGCGGCGCGCGGGAGGCGGTGCGGGTCGGCGTACACGGCGCAGAAGTGCTCGGCCATCCGCCGGTGCAGGACCGGCCGCCACCGGTCGAGTTCGGGGCGGGAGGCGAGGTGGGCGAACACCCGGTCGTACTGGTCGAAGACGTCGAGGTGGGCCCGGCTGGGAGTGGTCCGGATCGACCCGCTGCGGCGCTGGCGGTAGTGCACGCAGACCCGGTCCAGGACGGCGACGGACTCGGCGGCCAGCAGCACCGGGTAGGTCCAGGGGGTGTCCTCGTAGAACCCGGGCGGGAAGACCAGGCCCTCGCGCTCCACGAACTCGCGCCGGTACGCCTTGTTCCACACCACCATCAGCATGCCCAGCAGCGCGGGGCGGTCGGCGATGCGGAAACTGGCCGGGCCGTCCTCGCCGAGGCGGTGCGCGAGCCGGTTGCGGGTGGTCTCGCCGGTCCAGAAGGTGCGCGCGTAGTCGTAGACCAGCACGTCGGGGGAGCCGGTCGCCTTGAGCCGGTCCGCGACGGCCTGCAGGGCGCCCGGGGTGAGGGTGTCGTCGCCGTCCAGGAAGATCAGGTAGTCGCCCGTGGCCCGGGACAGGCCCGCGTTGCGCGCCGGCCCCAGGCCCGCGTTGCGCGCCAGGTGCACCGGGGTGACCCGGGGGTCCCGGGCCGCGTACTCGTCGATGATCTGACCGCAGGCGTCCGGGGAGGCGTCGTCCACCACGATCAGTTCCAGATCCGGGTACGACTGGCACAGGACCGAGTCCAGCGCCTCCTGGAGGTACGCCTGGACCTTGTACGCGGGCACGATGACGCTGAACCGGGGCACGGCACATCCAGGGGTCGGCGCGGGCATATTGCCCAGCAACCCCCGGGGTGGCGATCGGGTTACGCGACCCGTGGCATTCGGGTTACCCAGCGTCAACGCGGCACGTCAACGCGGCGGTTCGCGCTGCGGTACGCGGCCCCGGCGGCCCCGCGCTACTTGATCGCGCCCGCCATCACCCCCGACACGAACTGGCGCTGGAAGGCGAAGAACACGGCCAGCGGGATCACCATCGACAAGAACGCGCCCGGGGCCAGGACGTCGATGTTGTTGCCGAACTGCCGCACCTGCTGCTGGAGCGCGACCGTGATCGGCGGGTGCGTCGAGTCCGCGAAGACCAGCGCCACCAACATGTCGTTCCACACCCACAGGAACTGGAAGATGCCCAGCGAGGCGATCGCCGGACCGCCCAGCGGCAGCACCACCCGCGCGAACAGCCGCAGTTCGCCCGCCCCGTCCAGGCGCGCCGCCTCCAGCAGCTCGCGCGGGATCTCCGCGAAGAAGTTGCGCAGCAGGAACACCGCGAAGGGCAGCCCGAAGGCGGTGTGGAAGAGCACCACCCCGGCCGTGGTCTCGAACAGGCCGATGGAACCGAAGAGTTCGGAGACCGGGATCAGTGCCACCTGCACGGGGACCACCAGCAGCGCGACCACCACCAGGAACAGCGCGTCCCGCCCCGGGAACTCCAGCCAGGCGAAGGCGTATCCGGCGAAGGCGCCCAGGACGAGCACCAGCAGGGTGGCCGGCACGGTGATCGCCACCGTGCTCAGCAGCGAGCCGGTGATGGTGTCGTTGGACAGCAGCCGCTCGTAGTTGGCGGTGGTCAGCCGGGACGGCGCGGTCAGCACCTGCCACCAGCCCGCCTTGTTCAGGTCGGCGGGCGCCAGCAGCGAGGAGACCAGCAGCCCGAGGGTCGGCAGCAGCCAGAACGCGGCCGCGAGGACCAGGAACACGCGCACGGCGCCGCCCGCGGCGCGCGCCGCCAGCCTGCTCGTGAGGGTCGGCGTCGTCATCGGCGGGCCTCCCGGCGCATCCGGTGGATGTTGTAGAGCATGACCGGGAGGACGAGCACCAGCAGCAGCACCGCGATGGCACTGCCGAGGCCCGGGTTCGCGTCCGTGCCGAAGGAGGTCCGGTAGAGCTGGAGGGCGAGCACGTTCGCGTCGTCCTGCACCGAGCCCGGCGCGATCACGAACACCAGGTCGAAGATCTTCATGACGTTGATGACCAGGGTCACCAGCACCACGCCCAGCACCGGCGCCAGCAGCGGGACGGTGATCCGCCGGAAGACCTGCCACTCGTTCGCCCCGTCCACCCGGGCCGCCTCCAGCAGCTCCCGCGGTACGGACGCCAACCCGGCCCCGATCAGGACCATCGCGAAGCCGGCCCACATCCACACGTACGCGCCGATGACGGCCGGGGTGACCAGCGTCGGCCCCAGCCACTGCACGCCCGCGTACGGCGCCGCGAAGTTCGACGCGGGCAGTCGCAGCAGCGCCCCGTCGGCCTTCGCGGACAGGCTGAAGGTGCCGTCGCCCGCGGCCGTGGCCGAATCGACCACCTTGCCGTCCTTGACCGCCTCGATCCGCATGCCCGCGTACCCCGACTCGGCCGGGTCGAGCGCGTTGGTACGGCCGCCCCCGCCGGGGCGGAAGTCCTGCCAGGCGGTCCCCGTGACCCGGCCCGGCTCGGCGGCGGCCGCCGCGGCCGGGCGGGTCCCCTTCGGGAGGTCGTCCGGCGCCACCCCGACCAGCGGGATCAGCACCGGCGAGCCCGCCCGTACCGGATCGCGGGTGACGAACGCGCCGCCGCCCGCGTCCACCAGCGGCGAATCCCGGCCCGGCCGGGCCTTGGGGAAGGCCGAGGAGGGCGCGAAGGTGTCGTGGACCCCGACCCACACCGCGTTCGCCACCCCGCGGTCCGGGTCCGCCTCGTACACCAGCCGGAAGATGATGCCCGCCGCCAGCATCGAGATGGCCATCGGCATGAAGACCAGCAGTTTGAACGCCGTTCCCCAGCGCACCCGCTCGGTCAGCACCGCGAAGATCAGGCCGAGCGCGGTCGCCGTCGTCGGCGCCAGCACCACCCACAGGGCGGTGTTGCCCAGCGCCGTGCGGATGGTGTCGTCGTGCAGGATCTCCCGGAAGTTCGCGGCGCCCACGAAGGAGTCGCCGGTGCGGTCGAAGAGGCTGCGGTAGAGCGAGTAGCCGATCGGGTGCACGACGAGCGCGCCGAGCAGCACCAGCGCGGGCAGCAGGAACGCCCCCGCCACCAGCCGGTGCCGCCGGGCCGCGCGGGTGCGCGCCCCGGCGGGGGCGGGGGCGGTGACCGTCTTGGAGGTCACCGGGATCAGTTCCCGAAGGCCTTGGCCGCGTCGGCCTCCAGTTTGGCCTGTGCGCCCGCGACGTCGGCCGGGTTCGCCAGGAAGTCCTGCAGGTCCTTCCACTCGCCCGCACCCGGCGTACCGCCGAAGGACGCCGGCGCCTGGTCGGACATGTCGAAGCGGAAGTCGTCGCCCGCCGCGAGCAGGTTCTTGGCGATGTCCCGCTGGATCTCGTTGGGATAGGCGCCCGGGTTCACCCCGCGGTTGGGCGAGACGAAGCCGCCCAGCTTCGCCTGGATCTCCGCCGCGTCCGCGGACGCCAGGAAGGTCAGCAGGGCCTGCGCGCCCTTCGAGGGCTTCAGCGCCACCGCCACGTCACCGCCCGAGACCACCGGGGCCTTCGCGCCGACCGCGGGGAAGGGGAACACCAGGGCGTCCGTGCCCACCTTGGCCTCCGTCTGCGCGATGTTCACCGCCACGAAGTCGCCCTCGAAGACCATCGCCGCGCCCGGACGGTCCCCGCCGGTGAAGGTCTGGGTGACCGACTTGGGGAACTCGGTGGCCAGCGCGCCGCTCTGACCGCCCGCCAGGAAGTCCTTGCGGCCGAAGAGCTGGCCCAGGGTGGTCAGCGCCTGCTTGACGCTGTCGTCCGTCCACTTGATCTCGTGCTTGGCGAGCTGGTCGTACTTCTGCGGACCGGCCTGCGAGAGGTAGATGTTCTCGAACCAGTCGGTGAGGGTCCAACCGTCCGCGCCGCCCACCGAGACCGCCGGGACGCCCGAGGCCGACAGGGTGTCCGCGGTCTCCAGGAAGGCCGCCCACGTCGTGGGGACCTGCGCGCCCGCCGCCTTGAACGCCTTCGCGTTGTACCAGACCAGCGACTTGTTGGCCGCCTTGTAGTAGACGCCGTACTGGGTCCCGCCGACCGCGCCCAGCGCCTTCCAGCCCGCCGAGTAGTTCTGGTCGAGCTGCTTCTGCGCCTCCGGGCCCACCGGCTGCGCCCACTTGTTCGTCACGGCCGAGACCAGCGCCCCCACCTGGGGCAGCAGGGCCACGTCAGGCGGCGAACCGCCCGCGACCTTCGTACCGAGGAAGGTGACGATCGGGTCCTGCGCCGGAACGAAGGTGACGGTGGCGCCCGTCCGCTTCTCGAACTCCTTGAGGACCTTGGTGAAGTTCTCCTGCTCCGGACCCGTCCAGACCGCCGCGACCTCCAGCTTCTCCCCGGCCAGGGAGGGTAACTGGACCCGCGGGCCGCTCTGCGTGCTCCCGGCGTCCGGGCTCGGGTCCGCGTCCTTCTTCCCGTCGCCCCCGCCGCCGCAGGCGGTCAGTGCCAGCGCGCACCCGGCGGCCAGCGCCGTCCAGGTGCGCGTGCGTGTGGTGCGGCCCGTTCCGTGCGTGCGCATGGCTCTGCCCCCGATGTCCATGGTGTGTCCCGGACCACAAGGTCTACGCCGAGCCGTGCCACCCCGCAATAGCGCGTCGGGCGCCCGCGCCCCGTGCCCGGCGGGGCCTCAGGGGGCGGGCGGGAACAGCACGGGCACGGCCGAGACCAGGTGGGAGGCCCGGTCCAGGGCGCTGGCCAGCAGGGCGAGGTCGGTCGGGCCGTTGCCCAGCTCGCGCACCGGACGGCGGGCCGGCGGATCCCCCATCCGCTCCCACTCGACCGGAACCACAGTGGGTCTCTGGGTCGCGGTCCGCGGGATCCGACCGGTCACCCGGCCCGCCTGGAAGGGCAGCGTCCGTCCGTCGGCCCGCCGCAGCGACCCGCGGCCGGGGCCGGGCTGGTCGGGCGCGTCCAGCTCCACCCGCAGGGTCGAGGACCGGGCCAGCTCGGTGTCGGCCGTACGGTCGGGGCGCGCGCTGGTCGCCACGAGGTGGACGCCGAGCCGGGCGCCCTCCCGGGCCACCGCCTCCAGGGCCCGCACCACCGACCCGGCGGACGGGCGTCCCGTACTGCCCAGGGCGGGCGCCACGAGCGCGTCGAAGTCGTCCACCAGGACCACCAGACGGGGCAGCGGAGCGGGTCCCGCCTCGGCGCGCGGACCGGCCGCCCGCAGCCGCAGGGTGCCCGAACGCTGCGGGTCCAGATCGCCGCGCAGCTCGACGGCGCTGGGCCGGCGCGGCGCGACCATCCGGTCGGCGACCTCGCGCCGGGCGTGCCACTCGGCGAAGGAGACCCCCTCCAACAGCTCGTGCCGACGCTTGAGTTCGGCCAGGAGGGCCTGTGCGAACTCGCGCATGCGCAGCGGATCGGAGGCCACCAGGTGCGCGGAGACGTGCGGCAGCTCGGTACAGGCCAGCAGCCCGTCCCCGCGCTCGCCGCCCGCCCCGTCCAGCAGCACCAGGCCGAGCCGGTCCGGGCGGGCCGCGGCCGCCAGGGAGGCGGCGACGGAACGGAGCAGCTCCGTGCGCCCGCTGCCCGCCGGTCCCTCGATCAGCAGGTGCGGGCCGTCGGTGACCAGCTCGGCCCCGACCGGACCGCCGCGGCCGCTGCCCAGGACGACCTCCAGCTGCCCGCCGACGCCCTGCCCCTGGTCGGTGGCGGCCGCCCAACGGGCCATCAGCGAAGCCGGGGTGGCCCGGGCCAGGCCCAGCTCGTCGAGCAGCCGGGCGGTCGCGGGCAGGGCGGCGCTGGCCGGGCGCACCGGCTCGCCGCCGGCGCCCTCGGTGCGCAGCGGGGCCAGGGCGCGGGCGAACCGCTCGACCCACGCGGCCGAGACGGCATCGGCGACGGAGCTCTCCCCGGGCGCCACCGGGCGGCCCCCGAGCACGCGGAAGCTGCGCACGACCGTGGCCACGTCACCGCTGAGCAGGGCGACGGCGCCGCAGTCACGGAAGGCCGGGGCGCTCGCGCAGGCCTCCCGGTAGGTCTCGTCGACGGGGGAGGCCGCGGTGGCGGCCGGGGCGTCGGCGAGGGCGAGGACGTGGATGCCGGCGGCCGGGCCGTGCGAGGCGAGCCGACCGGTCACGTCGCGGAGCTGGCCGGGGCCGGGATCGCCGTCGAGCAGGACGAGGACGCGCGGGCCGTCGTACGCGCGGGCGGCGTCGGCCACGGCCTGGCGGTCGGCGGCGGCCCAACTGGTCCCGAGCGGGGAGCCGTCGAGCCGCCGGGTCAGCTCGCCGGTCCGCGCGGTCGCCTGGTCCCGGTCGTAGGCGAGCAGCAGGCGGCAGTCCTGGCCGTGCGCGGGACGGGTGTGCGGGAGCCAGCCGAGCCAGCCCCAGTCCGCGCGCCGCTCGGTCAGCGGGCGGGCCCGGTCGGCGGCGATCAGCACGATCTCCAGCGAGGTGGGGGAGTGCAGGGCGGCGAGCTGGGCGACCACGGAGCGGGCCAGCCCGGTCAGCCGGGCGCGCGGACCGGCCAGGCCGAGCGCCCCGGCGGTGCGCAGCGGGACGCGGGCGCCCGCGCCGAGGGTGACGACGAGCCGTTCGGGGTGGTCCTGGCCGCGGCCCCAGAGCCGTTCGGTGGGCCCGAGCGCGGCCAGCAGCAGCGAGGCGGGGTCGTCCGCCGCCGGCTCCGCGCCGGCCGCGACGGCGGCCACCGGGATCTCGACGGGGACCTCGACCTCTTCGTCCCGCCCGACCCACTTGCGCGCCCAGGCCCCGATCCCGCGCCGCCGGGCGGCCGCCGGGAGGCCGGATCCGGTGCCCGCGGCGGTGCCG
>NZ_JBHWLC010000118.1:0-18631 GCF_042730635.1 Streptomyces sp. NPDC059917 | reverse complement strand
GGGCTGGATGTGGCGGGGCCCGGGGGTGGGCAACCCAGCCCGCCCGGCGTTTGAGGGCCCGCCGGAGGCGTGAGCCGGCCGGCGCTTGAGGGCTGGCGGGAGCTCGGGTGCCTCCGGCGGCGCCTCAAACGCCGGCGGGGCTGGATGTGGCGGGGCGTTTCAGCCCGCCCGGCGTTTGAGGGCCCGCCGGGGGCCGGGTACGGGTGTGGCCCGGGACCCCCTTCGGGGTGCCGGGCCACGGGGGTGGGGGTCAGGCCTTGCGGAGGTGGAAGGTCAGGGACAGGGGGGCGTCCTCGAAGGGGGCGCCGTAGGTGGCGTCCGCCTCGCCGGAGGCGTAGTCCGTCGCGAGGACCTCGTCGGCGATGAGGCCCGCGTGGTCCGTCAGGGCCGTGACGACCTCCGGGTCCGTGGAGGACCACCGCAGGGCGATCCGGTCGGCCACGTCGAGGCCGGAGTTCTTCCGGGCCTCCTGGATCAGGCGGATCGCGTCACGGGCCAGGCCCGCCAGCCGCAGCTCCGGCGTGATCTCCAGGTCGAGGGCCACCGTCGCGCCCGAGTCGGACGCCACCGACCAGCCCTCGCGCGGGGTCTCGGTGATGATGACCTCCTCCGGGGTGAGGGAGACCGTCTCGCCGTTCACCTCCACCTCGGCCGCACCGGACCGCAGCGCCAGCGACAGCGCCGCCGCGTCGGCCGCCGCCACCGCCTTCGCGACGTCCTGCACGCCCTTGCCGAAGCGCTTGCCCAGCGCCCGGAAGTTCGCCTTCGCCGTCGTGTCCACCAGGGACCCGCCGACCTCCGACAGGGAGGCCAGCGAGGAGACGTTCAGCTCCTCCGTGATCTGGGAGTGCAGCTCCGTCGAGAGCGCGTCGAAGCCGACGACGCCGACCAGCGCGCGCGACAGCGGCTGGCGGGTCTTGACACCCGACTCGGCGCGGGTCGCCCGGCCCAGCTCGACGAGCCGGCGCACCAGCAGCATCTGCTGCGAGAGCGTGGCGTCGACCTGCGCGGCGTCCGACTCCGGCCAGCTGGAGAGGTGCACCGACTGCGGGGCGTCCGGGGTCACCGGCACGACCATGTCCTGCCACACCCGCTCCGTGATGAAGGGGGTCAGCGGGGCCATCAGCCGGGTGACCGTCTCGATCACGTCGTGCAGGGTCCGCAGCGCGGCCGCGTCGCCCTGCCAGAACCGGCGGCGCGAGCGGCGCACGTACCAGTTGGAGAGGTCGTCCACGAAGGAGGAGAGCAGCTTGCCCGCCCGCTGCGTGTCGTACGCCTCCAGCGCCTCGGTGACCTCGCGGGTCAGCGTGTGCAGCTCGGAGAGCAGCCAGCGGTCCAGCACCGTGCGGTCGGCCGGGGCCGGATCCGCCGCGCTGGGCGCCCAGTTCGAGGTACGGGCGTACAGGGCCTGGAAGGCCACCGTGTTCCAGTACGTCAGGAGGGTCTTGCGCACGACCTCCTGGATCGTGCCGTGGCCGACGCGGCGCGCCGCCCACGGGGAGCCGCCCGCCGCCATGAACCAGCGCACGGCGTCGGCGCCGTGCTGGTCCATGAGCGGGATGGGCTGGAGGATGTTGCCCAGGTGCTTGGACATCTTGCGGCCGTCCTCGGCCAGGATGTGGCCCAGGCAGACGACGTTCTCGTACGAGGACTTGTCGAAGACCAGGGTGCCGACCGCCATCAGGGTGTAGAACCACCCGCGGGTCTGGTCGATCGCCTCCGAGATGAACTGCGCCGGGTAGCGCTTCTCGAAGATCTCCTTGTTCTTGTACGGGTAGCCCCACTGCGCGAACGGCATCGAACCCGAGTCGTACCAGGCGTCGATGACCTCGGGCACGCGGACGGCGGTGAGGGTGCAGCCCTCCGCCGTGCAGGGGAAGGTGACGGCGTCGATGTACGGGCGGTGCGGGTCCAGCTCCGAGTGGTCCTGCCCGGACAGCTCGCTCAGCTCCGCGCGCGAGCCGACGCAGGTGAGGTGGTCCTCCTCGCAGCGCCAGATCGGCAGCGGGGTGCCCCAGTAGCGGTTGCGCGAGAGCGCCCAGTCGATGTTGTTGTTCAGCCAGTCGCCGAAGCGGCCCTGCTTGACCGAGTCCGGGTACCAGTTCGTCTTCTCGTTCTCCCGCAGCATCGCGTCCTTGACGGCGGTGGTGCGGACGTACCAGGACGGCTGGGCGTAGTAGAGGAGCGCGGTGTGGCAGCGCCAGCAGTGCGGGTAGCTGTGCTCGTAGGCGATGTGCTTGAAGAGCAGGCCGCGCGCGTCGAGGTCGGCGGTCAGCTTCTCGTCGGCCTTCTTGAAGAAGACGCCGCCGACCAGCGGGACGTCCTCCTCGAAGGTGCCGTCGGGACGGACCGGGTTCACGACCGGCAGGCCGTACGAGCGGCAGACCGCGAGGTCGTCGGCGCCGAAGGCGGGGGACTGGTGGACCAGACCGGTGCCGTCCTCGGTCGTGACGTACTCGGCGTTCACGACGTAGTGGGCGGGCTCGGGGAACTCGACGAGGTCGAAGGGGCGCTGGTAGGTCCAGCGTTCCATCTCCTTGCCGGTGAAGGACTCGCCGGTGGTGACCCAGTCCTCGCCCAGCGCCTTCTCCAGCAGCGGTTCGGCGACGACGAGCCGCTCGTCGCCGTTGGAGGCGACGACGTAGGTGACCTCGGGGTGCGCGGCCACGGCGGTGTTCGACACCAGGGTCCACGGGGTGGTCGTCCACACCAGCAGGGCGGCCTGCCCGGCGAGCGGGCCGCTGGTCAGCGGGAAGCGGACGAAGACGGAGGGGTCGACGACCGTCTCGTAGCCCTGGGCCAGCTCGTGGTCGGAGAGGCCGGTGCCGCAGCGGGGGCACCAGGGGGCGACCCGGTGGTCCTGGGTCAGCAGGCCCTTGTTGAAGATCTCCTTGAGCGACCACCACACGGACTCGATGTACTCGGGGTCCATGGTCACGTAGGCCTCGTCGAGGTCGACCCAGTAGCCCATGCGGGTCGTGAGCTCGGCGAAGGCGTCGGTGTGGCGGGTCACCGAGTCACGACACTTGTCGTTGAACTCGGCGATGCCGTAGGCCTCGATGTCCTTCTTGCCGTTGAAGCCCAGTTCCTTCTCGACGGCCAGTTCGACGGGCAGGCCGTGGCAGTCCCAGCCCGCCTTGCGGGCCACGTGGTAGCCGCGCATCGTGCGGAAGCGGGGGAAGACGTCCTTGAAGACGCGGGCCTCGATGTGGTGCGCGCCGGGCATGCCGTTGGCGGTGGGCGGGCCCTCGTAGAAGACCCATTCGGGGCGGCCCTCGGACTGCGCCAGGGTCTTGGCGAAGGTGTCGTTCTCGCGCCAGAAGTCCAGGACGGCGTGTTCCAGGGCGGGCAGGTCGACCTGGGCGGGCACCTGACGGTATTGCGGCGGGGTGGTCATGCGGCGTCTTCCTCCGGCGGCGTGAGATCTCCGTCGGAGGGACGAGAGCCGTGCTCCCGCGGTACCACCCTCCTTGGCCCTCGGACGGATCCGGGGACCCCCTCATTGGGGTGCGAGCCGGGTCTAGTCGCCCTGCCGGTGCCCGGGGGCACCTGCGGACTTTCTTCCGGCGGCTCCGGGGTGATCCTTCGCATCGCGCTCGCCCCCGGGCTCTCACCGTCCCCGGGTCGCTCCTGGCTGCGTCCGACGCTACTCGTCCCCATCCATGCCTTTCGCTGGGCCCAGTGTACGGGCCCAGGGACCGCTCGGCAGCCCGGTTTCCGGGGGGCGCGAGGGGGGCGTGGAATTGACCCGAACGGGCTGACGCGCGCGCCCGGGCTCCGGCGAGCCGGTAGGACCGGATTATCGGGCCCGGAGCTGGGCACAACGGATGCAGTCGGCCTCGGCCGACGCGTGCCCCGTTGCCGCGGAGCCGAAGTCGATTTATCGTCCCACCACGATTCGCGTGCAATATCACAGTATGTGAAGGGGCCGCGGCCATGGTGGCGAAGAAGACCGCCGCGAAGAAGACGGCGTCAGTGAACGAGGCGTCCGACGAGGCGTCCGCGGAACCGGTGAAGCCGGTGAAGAGGGCCGCCAAGAAGGTCGCGGCCGCCAAGAGCACGGCCGGAACCGGCACGACCGGGACCGGCACCGCCAAGAAGAGCACCGCCAGGACCAGCACCGCCAGGACGTCCGCGAAGAAGGCCTCGGCCGCACCGGCCGCGGAAGAGACGGGAGCCGGGAAAGTGGTTGCCAAGAAGAGCACGGGCACGGCCAGGAAGACGGCCGCGGCCGCGACGAGCGGCCTGCCCAAGACGCGGGCCGCGGCCACCGCGACCGAGCCGGGCGGCCTCGCCGTACGGCCGGGCGAGGAACCGTGGACCCCGCAGGAGGCCGCGGAGGCCCGTACGGAGCTGACCTCGGAGGTGCTGCGGCTGCGCGGCGAGCTGGCCGCCTCCGAGCAGGCCATCTCGGGCCTGATGCGGGACTCCGGCGACGGCGCGGGCGACGACCAGGCCGATACGGGGACCAAGAACATCACCCGCGAGTCGGAGATGGCCCTCGCCGCCAACGCGCACGACATGCTGGAGCAGACCGAGCGGGCCCTGGAACGCCTCGAAGCGGGCACCTACGGGCTCTGCGAGAACTGCGGGAAGGCGATCGGCAAGGCCAGGATGCAGGCGTTCCCGCGGGCCACGCTGTGCGTCGAGTGCAAGCAGAAGCAGGAGCGCCGCCATTAGCCCGAGGGCGGCCCACGTGATCGGGACGGCCTGGGGCGGCGCGGAAAGGGGTGCCTGACGTACCCTCTTGTTCTGTTCAGGGTCCCCGGGAGCCTGGCAGCTTCCTGGTCGAGCTAGTTCGAGGGACTCACGTGACAGAGGCGGAGCGCATCATCGGTACGCCCGAGGTCGGGGACGACACTCCCCAGCCGGAGTCCGAGCAGCCCAAGGGGCACCGCCGGATCGCGGCGCTGCTCATCGTGGCGGTGTTCGCGTACCTCCTCGACCTCGGCAGCAAGATGCTGGTGGTCGCGAAGCTGGAGCACCAGGCGCCGATCCGGCTGGTCGGCGACCTGCTCAAGCTCGACGCGATCCGCAACCCCGGCGCGGCCTTCGGCTTCGGCGAGGCCTTCACGATCATCTTCACCTGCATCGCGGCCGGTGTGATCGTCGTGATCGTGCGCCTGGCCCGCAAGCTGTACAGCCTGCCCTGGGCCATCGCGCTGGGCCTGCTGCTGGGCGGCGCGCTCGGCAACCTCACCGACCGGATCTTCCGGTCCCCGGGGGTCTTCCGGGGCGCCGTCGTGGACTTCATCGCGCCCGCGCACTTCGCCGTCTTCAACCTCGCCGACTCGGCGATCGTGTGCGGCGGGATCCTGATCGTGCTGCTGTCCTTCAAGGGCCTGGACCCGGACGGCACCGTCCACAAGGACTGACCGGTGCCGCCCCGCGCATGATCGCGGAACGGGTGTGCGGTCTCGTCCGGCATACTCGACGGGTGAGTACGACACCCGAGATCCGAACCCTGCCCGTGCCCGATGGCCTCGAAGGCGAGCGCATCGACGCCGCCATCGCCCGTATGTTCGGGTTCTCCCGGACGAAGGCGGCCGAGCTCGCCTCGGCCGGGAAGGTGTCGGTCGACGGCAGCGTCGTCGGGAAGTCGGAGCGGGTGCACGGCGGCGCCTGGCTCGAAGTCGAGATGCCCGCCCCGCCGCGCCCGGTCGAGCTGGTGGCCGAGCCCGTCGAGGGCATGGAGATCGTCCACGACGACGACGACATCGTGGTCGTCATGAAGCCCGTGGGCGTCGCCGCCCACCCCAGCCCCGGCTGGACCGGCACCACCGTCATCGGCGGCCTCGCCGCGGCCGGGTACCGGATCTCCACCTCCGGCGCCTCCGAGCGCCAGGGCGTGGTGCACCGCCTCGACGTCGGCACGTCCGGCCTGATGGCCGTCGCCAAGTCCGAGCGCGCCTACACCTCCCTCAAGCAGCAGTTCCGCGAGCGCGTCGTGGACAAGCGCTACCACGCGCTGGTCCAGGGCCACCCGGACCCGATGAGCGGCACCATCGACGCCCCCATCGGCCGCCACCCGTCCTCGGACTGGAAGTGGGCCGTGACCCAGGAGGGCAAGCCCTCGGTCACCCACTACGACCTCATCGAGGCGTTCCGGGCGGCCTCGCTGCTGGACATCAAGCTGGAGACCGGCCGTACGCACCAGATCCGCGTGCACATGTCGGCGCACCGGCACCCCTGCGTGGGCGACCTCACCTACGGCGCCGACCCGACCATCGCCAAGCGGCTGGGGCTGACCCGGCAGTGGCTGCACGCGGTGCGGCTCGGCTTCGAGCACCCGGCGGACGGCCAGTGGATCGAGTTCGAGAGCACCTACCCGGCCGACCTGCAGCACGCGCTGGACGTGATCCGCGCCGAGAGCGAGTGAGCGTGGCCGGGGTGGCGTACGAGGTCCGGGTCGCGGAGTCGCAGGCCGATCGCGCGGCCTGCTTCGCGGTGCGGACCGAGGTCTTCGTGATCGAGCAGTCGGTGCCGGAGTCGCTGG
The DNA here is from genome assembly GCF_042730635.1 of Streptomyces sp. NPDC059917. Taxonomy (NCBI): domain Bacteria; kingdom Bacillati; phylum Actinomycetota; class Actinomycetes; order Kitasatosporales; family Streptomycetaceae; genus Streptomyces; species Streptomyces sp. NPDC059917. Next base: position 12,135 of record NZ_JBHWLC010000118.1, on the reverse strand, counting down.
AGTACGACGCCTACGACGCCGGTGCGGTGCACGTCCTGGCGGTGGGGCCGCAGGGTCCGCTGGGCACCGGGCGGCTGCTGTACGGCGCGGCCGCGGTCGCCAAGACCGGCTCCCCGGACGTGGGCTCGCTCGGTCGGCTGGCCGTGACGAAGGCCGCGCGCGGGCTGGGCGTCGGCGCGGCGCTGGTGCGGGGCATCGAGGCCGAGGCGCTGCGGAGGGGGCTCGCGGCGGTGGATCTCGGGGCGCAGACGCATGCGCTCGGGTTCTACGAGCGGCTCGGGTACGTGGCCTACGGGCCGGAGTTCGACGACGCGGGGATGCCGCACCGTTCCATGCGGCGCCCACTGCGCTAGCGGCCGCGCCCCCTCGGCCCTCAATCGCCGGGCGGGCTGGTTTTGCCTCCGGCGGGCCCTCAAACGCCGGGCGGGCTGGGTTTGCGCCGGTCGGGGCGGTCGGCTTGGTCGCGGGTGTAACCGGGAGCACAGGGGTGGGTCCGCACGCCTAAGGGGCGGGGGGCGGTGGATGCGGCAGGGTGTGGGCGTGGATCAGCTCGCCCTTCTCTTCGTACTCCTGCTCGGAGCCGTCGTCTCCGTGCCGCTCGGTGATCGGCTCGGGCTGCCCGCGCCGGTGCTGATGACCATCGGCGGGGTGGTGCTGGCGCTCGTGCCGGTCGTGCCGAACGTCGACATCCCACCCGAGTTCATCCTGCCGCTCGTGCTGCCCCCGCTGCTCTACGCCTCGGTGCAGCGGACCTCCTGGCGGCAGTTCGCGGCCAACATCCGGCCCATCTTCCTGCTCGCGGTGGCGCTCGTCTTCGTGACCACCGCCGCCGTGGCCGCCGTCGCGCACGCCGTCGTGCCCGGGCTGCCGATCGCCGCCGCCGTCGCGCTCGGCGCGCTCGTGGCCCCGCCCGACCCGGTCGCGGCCACCGCCGTCGCCGGCGCGCTGGGGCTGCCCCGCCGGATGGTGTCGATCCTGGAGGGCGAGGGGCTCTTCAACGACGTGACCGCCATCGTGCTCTACCACGTGGCCATCGGCGCGGCCGTCGGCGGCAGCTTCTCCTGGCCGGCCGCGCTCGGCGAGTTCGCGCTGTCCGCGGTCGTCGCCGTCGCCGTCGGGCTGGCGCTCGGCTGGGCCGCAAACCGGCTCATGGGACGGCTCGGCGACGCCACGCTGCAGATCGGCCTGACCCTGCTGGTGCCGTTCGTCGCCTACGTGGTCGCCGAGGAGCTCCAGGGCTCGGGCGTGCTGGCCGTCCTGACCACCGCGCTGTTCCTGGCCGAGTACGCCACGGACGCCGACGACGTCCTCGGCCGGCTCGCCGGGCACACCTTCTGGGAAGTCGTCGACATGCTGGTCACCGGCGTGGCCTTCGGCCTGATCGGCCTGGAGCTGCACAACGTCTTCGGTACGGCGTCGGGCCGCGAGTGGGCGATGGTGGGCTGGGCGGCGGCCGTCATCGCGGTGGTGGTCGGGGTCCGGCTGCTGTGGCTGATGCCCGCGTCCTGGCTGGCGCAGAAGCTGCACGACCGGCGCGACGTCGACGAGGAGATCCCGCTGACCTGGCGGGAGAGCGTGGTCATGTGGTGGGCCGGGATGCGCGGGGTGGCCTCGGTGGCGCTGGCCCTGGCGATCCCGTACAAGACCGATGACGGCAGCCCCTTCCCGGCCCGCGACGAGATCGTCTTCATCGCCTTCGCCGTGATCATGGTGACGCTGGTGCTCCAGGGGCTGACCCTGCCCTGGCTGGTGCGCCGCCTGGGGGTGGAGGCGGACGTGGACGCGGAGCGGGACTACGAGCGCGCCCTCGCCATCCGCGCCGCGAAGGCCGCCAAGCGGCGGCTCAAGGAGATCGAGCAGATGGAGGAGCTGCCGGAGGAGCTGCTCGACCAGCTGCACCGGCGGGCCTACGACGTCGGCGCCAGGATCAGCCCCGACATGGTCGACGAGGAACGGCGCGAGGCGTACGCGAAGCGGGTGGAGCGGATCCGGGACGTCCAGCGCATCCAGCGGGAGATGATGTCCGCCGCCCGCCACGAGGTCCTGGCGGCGCGCAGCGAACCCGGCGCCGATCCGGAGATCGTCGACCGGGTCCTGCGCCACCTGGACGTCCGCAGCCTGCGCAACCCGTGAGCCGCGGGCCCCGCCGCCCGCGCGGCCGCTACACCTGGTAGCGGTCCGGGGCGAAGAGGTCCAGGTGGTCCGCGATCCAGTCCGAGGTCAGGGCCAGGCCCTGCGCGAGGGAGACCCGCGGCTGCCACAGCGCCCACTCCCGGGCCCGGGAGTTGTCCGACAGCAGCCGCTGGACCTCGCTGCCCGACGGGCGCAGGCGCGCGGGGTCGACCACGACCTCCGCGTCCCGCCCCGAGGCCGTGATCAGCGCCGCGGCCAGCTCCCCGATGGAGATCTCCTGCCCGGAGCCGAGGTTGACCACCTCGCCCAGCGCCCGGTCGCACTCCGCGACCGCGAGGAACCCCTCGGCCGTGTCCGTCACGTACGTGAAGTCCCGCGTCGGCGTCAGCGAGCCGAGGCGGACTTCCCGGGCCCCGGAGTGCAGCTGCGCCAGGATCGCCGGGATCACGGCCCGCGCCGACTGCCGTGCGCCGTAGGTGTTGAAGGGGCGCACCACCGTCACGGGCAGTTCGAAGGCGTGGTGGAAGGAGAGCGCCATCATGTCGGCGCCGATCTTCGACGCGGAGTACGGCGACTGCGGCTGGAGCGGGTGGCTCTCGGAGATCGGCGCGGTCAGCGCGGTCCCGTACACCTCGCTGGTCGAGGTGTGCACCAGGCGGCGCACCTCGTGCCGGCGGCAGGCCTCGGCGACGTTCTCGGTGCCGGTCACGTTCGTCTGGACGTAGGCGCCCGGCGAGACGTAGCTGTACGGGATCCCGATCAGGGCGGCCAGGTGGAAGACGGTGTCGCACCCGGCCACCGCGTCGCTGACCCGTCCCGCGTCGCGGACGTCGCCCGCCCACATCTCCACCGGCCCGTCCGGATCGGCGAGGTAGCGCGCCAGGTGGCCCTTGTCGGCGTACGGCTTGTAGTGGACGAAGGCCCGCACCCGGGCGCCCCGCGCCACCAGCAGGTCCACCAGCGTGGAGCCGATGAAGCCCTCCGCTCCGGTGACCAGTACGGTCCGGCCGGTCCAGTTCGTGTCCTTGGTCGTCATGCGTGCTCCAGGTGGGAGGGGGAGGAAGGGGAGGCGGAGGGCAGGGGGCGGCCGGCGACCCGCAGGACCTCGGCCGCCAGGAGTTCGGCGGCCCGGGCGTGCGGACCGGGCGCGGCGGCCCCGGCCATGGCGCCCAGCCGGGCCGGGTCGCCGAGCAGCGGCCCGATCAGCGAGGCCAGCCGGTCGCCCGTGGTGTCGGCGTCGGCCAGCAGCAGGCCCGCGCCCGCGTCCGAGAGCACCCGCGCGTTGTGCGTCTGGTGGTCGCCGGGAGCGTGCGGGTAGGGCACGAGCACGGCCGGGACCCCGGTCGCGGCGAGTTCCGCGACGGTCGCCGAACCGGCCCGGCACACCACCAGGTCCGCGGCCGCGTACACCAGGTCCATCCGGTCCAGGTACGCGACGGCCCGCGCGATCCGCTGCCCGCCGGTCGCCGCCAGCTCCGCGAGCGTCCCGGGCAGCGCCTGCGGCCCGGTCTTGACCAGCAGCTGCACGTCGTCGCGGTCCTGCCAGAGCCCGGCCAGCGCCGTCGCGGCCCCGGTCAGGCGTACGGCGCCCAGGCTGCCCCCGTTGAAGACCACGAGCCGGCGCCCGGCGGGCACCCGCAGGGCCCGCCGCGCCTCGTGGCGCAGCGCGTCGCGCGCCGGGCGGTCCAGCCGCGCCAGGGCCGCCAGCGCCGCGGAGATCGGCATTCCGGTGGTCAGCGCCCCCGCGCCGCCCGACAGGTGGGCCCGGCTGCGGTCGAAGGCGACCGCGATGTGCGGGGTGAGGCGGGCCGCGAACTGGTTGGCCCGGCCCGGCACCGCATTGGACTCGTGGATCACGGCGGGCAGCCCGGCCATCCGGGCCCCCAGCACGGCGGGCGCGCTCGGGTAGCCGCCCATCCCGACGACCACCTGCGCGCCCTGGGCGCGGATGACCGTACGGGCCTGGCCCGCCGAGCGCAGCAGGGCCGCGGGCAGCAGGTAGCGCTTCGCGCCGAGCGAGGGGTCGAAGGGGATCATGTCGACGGTGTGCAGCCGGTAGCCCGCGCCGGGGATCAGCTCGGTCTCCAGACCGCGCTCGGTCCCGATGAACGAGATGACCGCCCCGGGGACGGCGGCGCGCAGCGCCTCGGCGAGCGCGAGCCCCGGATAGATGTGGCCGCCGGTGCCGCCCGCACCGATCACGACGGAGAGTGGTGTGGTCATGGCCGCACACTCCCGGTGCGGCCTAAGAACGTTCTAAGAGGAACTCCCAGGACCCTTTGGCACTCTTTGTTCCATGAGCAGTCGGACGAGTGGTGTGCAGCGGATCCTGGTGGTGGACGACGAGCCGGAGGTGCGGGCCGCCGTCGAGGACGGGCTCGCGGTCGAGGGGTACGAGGTGCGCGGGGCCGCCGACGGGCTGGCCGCGCTGACCGAGGTCGGGAGCTGGCAGCCCGACGCGCTCGTGCTGGACGTGATGATGCCGGTGCTCGACGGGCTCGGGGTGTGCCGTCAGCTGCGGGCCCTGGGCGACCGCACGCCCGTGCTCGTGCTCACCGCGCTCGGCTCGGTCAGCGAGCGGGTCGACGGGCTGGAGGCGGGAGCGGACGACTACCTGGTCAAGCCCTTCGCCCTGGACGAGCTGGTGGCCCGGGTCCGGGCGCTGCTGCGGCGGGCCGCGCCGGAGCCGGGCGGTGGACCGGCCGAGCTCGGCTTCGCCGACCTCACCCTCGACCCGGCGACCCGGACCGGGCGCCGGGGCGGGCGGAACCTGGAGTTCAGCCGGACCGAGGCCGCCCTGCTCGAACTGCTGCTGCGCCACCCCGGGCAGGTGCTGCCGCGCGAGCTGATCCTGGAGCTGGTGTGGGGGCGCGACTTCGGCCCCGACTCCAACTCCCTGGCCGTGTACGTCGGATACCTGCGCCGGAAGCTGGAAGCGGCGGGCGAGACCCGGCTGGTCCACACCGTGCACGGGCTCGGCTACCGGTTGGACACCGCGTGAGCGGGCAGGGGCCCGGGCACGGCAGGCGCGGGCGCGGCGCGCCCTGGCGGCGGCGCCGCCCGCTGCGCACCCGCCTCGCGCTCGCGGTCACCGCCGCCGTGGCGTTCGTCGCGCTCGGGGTCTGCGGGATCGCCTTCGTCGTCGTGCGCGAGGCGCTCTACCGCCAGCTCGACCTGACGCTGACCCAGTCGGCCACGCTCGTCCAGAAGAGCGCGCAGCGGGAGGGGCCGGGGGTCGTCGCGGGGGAGTGCGCGTTCCTCGCGGCGCCCGCCTGCGCGCAGATCGTGCCGAAGGATCCGGGCCGGGACCCGGCGAAGAAGTACCTGCTGCCGGTCGACCCCACCACCCGCGAGGTCGCCGCGGGCGCGCGGGCCGGGTACTACACGGACATCTACTTCGCCGGGTACCCCATGCGCATGCTGACCACCAGGTTCTCGGACGGGAAGGCGCTCCAAGTGGCCCTGCGCGCCGACACCGTGGAGCGGGCCATCACGGAGGCCTCCCACCGGCTGCTCCTGACGGCCGCCGCCGGGGTGCTGCTCGCCGCCGGGCTCGGATACTGGGTCTCGCGCACCGGACTGGCGCCGGTCAGTCGGCTGACCGCGACCGCGGAGCGGATCGCGGCGACCCGGGACGCGCGCCACCGGATCGAACTGCCGCCGCCCGGGCGGGAGGACGAGATCACCCGGCTCGCGCACAGCTTCAACACCATGCTGGGCGAGCTGGAGGAGTCCATCAGCGCCCAGCGCAGGCTGGTCGCCGACGCCTCGCACGAGCTGCGCACCCCGCTCACCGCGCTGCGGACCAACGCCGAACTACTGGCCCGCGCCGAGCGGCTCACCCCCGAGCAGCGGGCCCGGGCGAGCGGGGCGCTCGGGCGCCAGCTGCGGGAGGTGACCGGGCTGGTCAACGACCTGATCGAACTGGCCCGGGACGAGGAGCCGCAGCCGCTGGTGGAACAGGTGCGGCTCGCCGCGCTGCTGGAACACGGGGTGGCGGCGGCCCGTACGCACTGGCCCGCCGTGCCGTTCGCCCTGCGGGTGGCCGACGGCCTGCGCACGGCCGGGGAGGAGGCGGGGGGCACGGTGCCCGGCGTTCCGGCCCGGCTCAGCAGGCTGCTGGCCAACCTGCTCGACAACGCGGCCAAGTTCAGCCCGGCGGGGCTGGCTGTGGAGGTCGAACTGACCGCTCCCGGCGGGCGTCCGGAGCTGACCGTGCGCGACCACGGCCCGGGCATCGCCGACGAGGACCTCCCCTACGTCTTCGACCGCTTCTACCGCGCCAACGCCTCCCGCGCCCTCCCCGGCTCGGGCCTCGGCCTGGCCATGGCCCGCCAGATCGCCCGGGCGCACGGCGCGGAACTCACGGCGGAACGGGCCCCGGGGGGCGGGGCGCTCTTCCGGCTGACTTTCGGGGGGCGGGTCGGGGGGTGAGGGCCGCTCTTCCGGCTAGCCTTCGGTCCCGCTGCCGGGCCCGCTGCCGGTTCCGGCGGGGGTGGGGGCTTCGGTGGCCGGTGAGGTGGCGATGCGGGGGAGGGCGTAGGGGTGTTCCGCGGCCAGCCAGGCGATCAGTTCTTCCCGGACCGCGCAGCGCAGGGTCCAGATGTCGTCCGCGTTCTTCGCCGTGACCACGGCCCGGACCTGGATGGTGTGCGGGGTGGTGTCGGTGACCACCAGACCGCTGGAGCGGCCGTCCCACTCGGGGTGTTCCTTGAGGACGTCCTGGAGCTTCTCCCGCATCAGGGCGACCGGAGCCCGGTGGTCCAGGTGCAGGAAGACGGTCCCGGTCATCTCCGCACCGCCGCGCGACCAGTTCTCGTACGGCTTCCCGGTGAAGTACGACACCGGCATCGTGATCCGCCGCTCGTCCCAGGTCCGTACGACCAGGAAGGTCAGGGTGATCTCCTCGACCTTCCCCCACTCCTTGTCCACGACGACGGTGTCCCCGATCCGGACCGTGTCCCCGAAGGCGATCTGGAGCCCGGCGAAGAGGTTCCCGAGCGTGGACTGCGCGGCGATGCCCGCCACGATGCCGACGACCCCGGCCGAGGCCAGCATCGAGGCGCCGACCGCCTGCATCTTCGGGAAGGTCAGCAGCATCGCGGCCAGGGCCAGCACCACGACCACGGCCGCCACGGCCCGCTGGATGAGCGTGACCTGCGTACGGACCCGGCGGACCCGGGCCTCGTCGGTGGCCCCGGCGGCGTAGCGCGCGTACACGGTCTCCACGGCCGCGGTGGCGATCCGGATCAGCAGCCAGGCCGCCGCCCCGATCAGCACCAGGTCCAGGGCGCGCCCGATGGCCGGCCAGTAGACCGTCCGCACCCCGGCCTGCGGGAACGCGGCCCGCAGCAGGGCCGCGCACAGCAGCAGGAGGAACGGCGGACGGCAGCGCCGCAGCAGCCCCCACAGCGGGGTCTCGCGGTGCCGGGCGTCGGCCCGGCGCAGCAGGAGGTCGAGCAGCCACCCGGCGAGCAGGGTGAGCACGACCGAGCCGCCGACGACGATCAGCGGGCGCAGTACGGTCTCCATGCCCAGACCGTAGCCCAGCCGCCGCGCCCGTCGTGGGCGGGAGCCCGCGGAGCTGGCACGATTGACCCATGAACATCATGCTTTTCCACTCGACGTACGGACTGCGGCCCGCGGTGCGCGCCGCCGCCGAGCGGCTGCGCGCCGCCGGGCACGACGTGCAGGTCCCCGACCTCTTCGAGGGGCGTACGTTCGAGACGGTCGAGGAGGGCATGGCCCACCAGGAGGAGATCGGCCGCGACGAGCTGCTGAAGCGCGCGGTCCTGGCGGCGGCCCCCTTCTCCGACGCCGGTCTGGTCTACGCCGGTTTCTCCTTCGGCGGCTCGATCGCCCAGCACCTCGCCTTCGCCGACGACAAGGCGCGCGGCCTGCTCCTCCTGCACGGCACCTCGGACATCGCGGACGACGCGGCGGTCGACGAGCTGCCGGTGCAGCTGCACATCGCGGACCCCGACCCCTTCGAGCCGCACGACTGGCTGACCGCCTGGTACCTGCGGATGCAGCGCGCCGGCGCGGACGTCGAGGTCCACCGGTACCCGGGCGCGGGCCACCTCTTCACGGACCCGGACCTGCCGGACTACGACGCGGAGGCCGCCGAGCAGACCTGGAAGGCCGCCCTCGGCTTCCTCGACAGCCTCTAAGCTTGTTCTTTATGGTCTGATCCGGTCCCGTTCGATGATGCTCTCGGGGCGTCGGACGGTTTTGCCGACGTCGTAGCGGGTGGCCAGCTGCTGGTTCTTCGAGCCGAGGGGCCTGCCGGGGCCCGGGCGCGGTGGTTTCGGCGCACGTGCCGGGCACGGCAATGCTGGGCGGATGTTCTTGATCATGCGGAACGTGTGCTCCAGGTCGAAGCGCCGCAGAAACGCCTGCCAGCGCAGATCGACGTCGGCGCCGGTCATGCCGGTGGCGGAGGACCACAGCCACAGCGGCAGCGGATCTCCGCCGCCGGGCAGGCGGTCGCCCTCCAAGCGGATCGGCGTCCCTTCGATGATGGGGAGCTCGCCGTCATGGTCAATCCATGCGGAGCGGGTGGTGAGCCGAGGGTGGAGACAGTCCCAGGCCATCGCCCGGGCTGTGCCGTAGCGATCGGTGAGCTGGACGGTCGCCGCGTCCGGCTCGCCCCAGGTCTCAGGCTTGGCGAAGCGGAATTCCTTGCCGTGCTTCGAATACCGACCGCCCCGGGGATAGGCCTCGGCGTACTCCTTGAGCGAGGGCATCGGCCGGCGCATGACGCGGTCCGAGCGCATCCGTCCCAGGACCTCGACGGGCAGCCCGTCGAGCAGGTAGGCCATGCGCGGGGCGTCATAGCCGGCGTCGAAGACGATCAGGATGTCCCGATCGCCGTCGCACCAATGTCCACCGGCGATCAGGTCCTCGACGACACGGCGGACCTGGAGCGCGGTGACTTCAGCGACGTCGTCTTCCGGGCCGAGCCGTACCGCGTCCAGCAGCTGGCACCAGGATGTACGGCCGCCCTCCAGCGCGGCGACAAAGGAGTACGGCCAGCCCGGGATCATCAGGTGCTGGTCCCGGCCCCGGCCGAAGGTGTGGCAGAACAGGCGGTCCGCGCTGCACTCGGCGTCCGGCCGCAGCCAGTTGCTCATATCCACGGCCAGGACGAGCCGGTCGTCGGCCGCCTTCGGCTGCGGCAACGCGGCGAGAGTCCGCCGCAGCCGGGCAACGTCGATGCGGCCGTGGTTCAAGGCCGCATACAGGGCGCCGTGGCCGCGGCGGTGCTCGGCCAGCAGCGTCAAGTCCACCGGCGTCCTCACCGGCCCGTCCGCGCACAGCATCGCGTCGGTCAGCTCGAACAGTTCGTCACGGTGCGCGGTCAGACACGTGTAGAGGTCGCTCCGGAAGCGTGACGCTTCCGCGAACGCTTCTCGTTGGGCATCACGTTGCGGCACGCTCATCCCTACGGCCTTCGTCATGGCTCGGTGCAATCCTTGGTCGGAGCACAGAATCGGGCGAAGGCCACTCGCGTGTCCGGAGGATCTCCAGCTGGGGGACCAAGTTCGACGGGCGTTCGAGCCGTGTGGTGGTCGAGGGAGCTGGCCGCGTTGTCTCGGCAGAAAGGGACATAAGTGAAGACACGTCAGAAAGACCGTGGTGTGCCAGAGCCACATTCCCCCTGGAACGAGGTCGTACCCGGGCTGTGGATGGGCGGTCACCACTGGACCGATGCCTCGGGGGGAAGCCGTCCAGTGGTTGTCGGGGCGGAGTTCGGCCTTGTCATCAGCCTGTACACCCGCCCCGGTCACGGACCCGACCCGGGCATCGACCACCTGGTTGCCGAGATCCCTGACGGTCCGCTCGTCGCCGCACAGATCCACACGGTCCAGCAGCTCGCCCGTACCGCCGCCAAGGCCGTCCAGGACGGGCGCACGGTTCTGGTTCGCTGCAACGCCGGCTACAACCGCTCCGGCCTTGTCATCGCGCAAACGCTCATCGACCTCGGCCACGAAGCGCCGACGGCCATCGACATCGTCCGACAGAAACGATCCCCCTCGGCCTTGAACAACAGGCTCTTCGAGGAGTACCTCAACACCGGCCTCGGCGTCGCCTACCTACTCGCCGACCTAGACATGCTCACCTGACCGATCGAGGTTAAAGAACAAGCTAAGCGGTTCCGGTGAAGTCGAGTACTGATCCTTTGGCCGTCCAGGCCGACGACCGGTGGGCCTGTCCTGTGCCTGGCATTGCCTGGCTGGCCGTTGTTCCGGCGATGGCGGACGGCCACGCAGCTGTGTCAGTGGGTTCCTCTACGGTGCCCGGTATGACGGATTGGATACACGGCGCGCTCCCGCACCACGAGGAGACCAATGTCGTCTTCTTCCGAGGGTTGTCTCTGGACGCGCTCACACGAGGACTCCTTGACCAGCGGCGGATGCCACTCGCATACGGCAAGGGAACCGACTGGGGGCTGATGATGCACGACATGCTCAGCTGGGACAGCGGCGACTACGACCTTGCCGACTATCGGCAGCTGTGCCCGGACGGCGGCGAACTCGTCGTCTTCGTGACCGAGCCATGCTTGGTGAAGGCCCACCGTCCCTGGTTCGAGTACTACCGCGACGGGAACCTGCTCACCGACTTCAGCTTCGAGAATCTAGACAGCCGAGGGGGCGAGGAGCCTGACCTGCTGCTGCCCGTCCTCATGGCGGCGAACCTGATCGGGCCGAAGGCGGATCTCTACAGGGATGACAACGAGGAACGAACGGTGAAAGCGATCGCCGGGTTCTTCTCCTTGCCCGAGCTTGAGACGCCTTGATCGAGGGCACTGAACAGTCTCGGTGCTGTGCGGCTGCCGTTCGGGTATGAGACAGGGCAGGGAGGGGCCGCCTCATGCCGAAGATCCTACGTGTGGAGTTGACTTCTGATCAGGAACGCGAGGCGCGCAAGCGGCTGCGGGCACTTGATCTCGCGTCGGGTACCCGGCTGCGTCTGGAGTGCATACGGCTGATGGGGCGGGGTCTGACCGTGCCCGAGGTCGCTGACCTGCTCGAATGTAAGGACGTCACCGTGCGCGGCGCGGTCCACCGCTTCGCGACGGGCGGGTTCGACGCGCTGGCGGATGCCCCGCGCCCGGGCCGCCCCGCCGTAGTCACCCGCGAGGACCGTAAGGCTCTCGCCGCCCTGCTGGACGAATCCGCCCGGCAGGGCCGGACCTGGACTGCCGCCGCGTTGCGCGACTGGCTGGCCGCCGAGCGGGGGGTGCGGGTCTCGGCGGCTTGGCTGACCGAGCTGCTGCACCGGGACGGGTTCCGGTGGAAACGGACCCGGGACACGCTGCGGCATAAGGCCGACCCCGTCCTCCAGCAGGCAGCCCGGGCCGAGCTGGAGGATTTACGGCTTTACGGCTGGGCGCGAATACGGGCGTGAGGGACTTGTACTTCCTCGACGAGAGCGGGTTCGCTCCGACCATGCCGACGGGATACACCTGGTCGCGGGCAGGGCAGCGGGCCGTCGTGGCGCGCGAGGACAAGAAGGGCCAGCGCGTGAACGTGCTCGGCGCCCTGGCTGTGGGACGGCATGCCGACCTACTTTGGGAGAGGACCTGCAGGAAGATCGACGCGGCCATGCTGCTGGAGTTCGTGTGCAGGAAACTGGCCGGCCTGCCCGGCGGTGCCGCCGCGCTGGAGGAGCCGCCCGCGGGCTTCACCCGCGTGCGGCCGTGCACCGTCGTGCTGGACAACGCTTCCGCCCACGTGGCGCAGATCTTCAAGGGACGCCGAGAGGAACTGGCCGCCATCGAACGGGTATGGCGCTCGGCGAAGTACGAGGACTGCCCCGAGCGCGTCCACACCACCGCCGAAGAGGTCGGCACCGCAGTCGACCAAGCCCTGAACCGTCAACGCGCACGCATCAAAGGATCAGCAACGAACTTCATCAAAGCCGCTTAGTCCGTCTCTCCGGGCTGCCCGGAGCGCCGCTCGCGCAGGGGGGCACGGCCCGGCGGTTGCCGGGCCGTGC
>NZ_JBHWLC010000117.1:0-19277 GCF_042730635.1 Streptomyces sp. NPDC059917 | reverse complement strand
AGGCGGGCGATCCTCCGCCTTGCGATGCACGGCACCAGACGCCGCGAGCCGCGCCCTTCGGGCGCCCGGCGCTACTTTCGAAACACGCCCTAGAATTCCGGGTCATGGCGATGTTCGTACACCTGACCTCGGCGGCGAACGCGCCCCGCATCCGGCGCTCCGGGATCCGGGCGGTGAGCTACGGACAGGGCGGTCGGCGGGGCGTCTTCTGCTTCCCGGTGCTGGCGTCGTACACCCTCACCCACCAGTGGCTGCGCGAGCTGGCCCGATTCGGCACCCGGGGCGGGCTCGTGGCCGTCCACGTGCGGTTGGACGACGCCCAGGACGTGCTGGTCGGTCACTACCGGGACCGGGCGGGCGGGACGCAGGCCGCGGTCACCGCGGCGGAGGCGGTGCGGCGGATCGCGGCGCTGGAGGACCCGCGCGGGTGGGAGGTCTTCGTCCCCGGGGCGATCCGGTCGGGCGCGGTGCACCGGGTGCGCACGGCGCCGCAGGTGGCGGGCTGGCGGTACGTGCCGGACGCGCACGGGGTGCGCCCCTGCACCTGCCCCGGGTGCCAGAGCCGGGGCCGGTACGGCTCGCGGCGCCTGCGCGAGCGCCTGCCGGCCTCGTCCAACGAACAGCCGCCGCCCACCCCGGTCCTGCTCGCCCGGATCGAGGCGGCCGGTGACCCGGGGGACCCGGCCGCGCTGCGGGACGCCCTGGATTGGCTCGGGATGCGCCGACGGGGCCCGCTCGCGCAGGTCGGCCGACTGGCCGCGCACCCCGATCCCACGGTGCGCGAATACCTGGTGTGGGCCGTGTCCCGCTGGTCCACGCCCGGGGTCACCGAGCTGTTGGACTCCCTCGCCGACGATCCGGAGGAGCTGGTCCGGGAGGCGGTCCGGGAGGCGCGCGAGGGACGCTGACGCGCTCCCGCACCCGGAGCCCGCCCCGCTCCTCAGTTCAGTTGCTCGGCCAGCGCGAGCACGATCCCGCTCGGCCCGCGGAGGTAGCAGAGCAGGTAGCTGTCCTCGAACCGCGTCACCTCGCCGACGAGTTGGGCGCCGAGCGGCCGGAGCCGGGCGAGGGTGTCCTCGATGTCGTCGACGGCGAACATGACGCGGTGCAGGCCCAGCGTGTTCACCGGGACGACCTCCCGCTCGGGGGCGATCGCCTCCGGGCTGTCGTACCGCACCAGTTCGAGCCGACCCGGGGCGCCCGGGATCCGCATCATCGCGATCTCCGTCCGCATGCCGTCGAGCGCGACGATCCTCCCCGCCCAGTCCCCTTCGATCGGCGTCCTGCCCTCCAGCTCCATGCCGAGCTCGGTGAAGAAGGTGACGGCGGCGTCGAGGTCCTCGACGACGATGCCGACGTTGTCCATGCGCACAAGGGTCATGTGCCCGAGGATAGGCTCCGCCACCGACACCCCGGCGAATTCGGATGCGGCGGGCCCGCCCGTCTGCGAGAGTCGCGTCCCGTGAACAGTGACCGGACCACCCTTCGGCGCGCGCACGCCCGCGATGCGGTCGATGCGGCCGACGTGTGGCTGCGGTCCTTCTCCGCCGCGCTGCCCACCGTGCGCCGTGCGCACGACGACGACGAGGTGCGGGACTGGTTCGCCACCGTCGTCGTGCCGCGCCAGGAGACCTGGGTGGCGGTCGCCGCGGGCAGCGTGGTCGGGGTCCTGGTGCTCGACGGCGAGGAACTGGCCCAGCTCTACCTCGATCCGCCCTGGCGCGGCCGCGGGTTGGGCGACCGGTTCGTCCGCCTGGCCCAGCGGCGAAGGCCGTCCGGGCTGTCCCTGTGGACGTTCCAGATCAACGGACCGGCCCGGCGCTTCTACGAGCGCCACGGCTTCGCCGCGGTGGAACGCACCGACGGCCTGGGCAACGAGGAGCGCGAGCCGGACGTCCGCTACGTCTGGCCGTCTCCGCCGCTCTAGGCCCCCGCCAGCCCGGCCAGCACGGCGCGCGCCGCGATCTCGCCCTCTTCGTAGGAGCTCGCCCGGGCCTCGCTGATCGCGTCGTCCAGTTGGCGCACCGCTTCGGGGGTGCGGCCCGCCGCGGCGAGGGCCTCGCCGTACAGGGTGCGCAGCACCACGCGCCGGGGCGCGGCGAGCGGGGGCGCGGCGAGGGCCAGCCCGCGCACGGCGTGGCAGGCGGCCTCGTCGTGGGCGCCGACGGCGAGGAGGTACTGGGTGAGGTGCTGGTGGGCGAGGGTGACGGTCTCGGTGCGTCCGGCCTCCTCGGCCAGGGCCAGGGCGCGCACCAGCAGTTCCCGCGCCCGCTCCGGGGTGCCGCGCCGGGTGAGCGCGATGGCCAGGTTGATCCGGGCCACGGCCTCCCCGGCCCGGTCGCCCGCCAGGGCGGAGAGGTCGGGGGCGCGTTCCAGGTGGCCGAGTGCCTCCTCGGAGCGGCCCTCCTCGGCCAGCACCCAGCCGAGCAGGGCCCGGGCCCGGGACTGCGCGCCGTGGTCGCCGGCCCGCTCGGCGCAGGCCAGGCCCTGTTCGAGGAGCGGCACCCAGCCGTCGCGGACCTGCCACAGGATGAGGGGCCACTGCAGGAGCACCAGGCGCCAGGCGCGGTCGTCCAGACCCGCCGCGACGGCGGCGTCGAACGCCCCGCGCAGGGTGTCCCGCTCGGCGGAGTACCAGGCGAGGGCGCTCGTCCGGTCCGCGAAGGTCCGGATCTCGGCGGCGGGCCCCCGGGCCGCGACCGGCAGCGCGCAGCAGGGTTCGCTGCCCGGCTCCGCGGCGGCGCTCGCCGCGAGGAGCGTGCGCAGCCAGTGGTCGAGCAGCCGGGGCAGCCCGTCGGGGTCGTGCCCGGGGTCCAGGCTGCGGGCGTAGAGGCGGACCAGGTCGTGCAGTACGTACGCCTGCGGACCCGCCTCGACGACCAGTTGGGCGGCGGCCAACTGGGTCAGTGCCAGGGCGGCTTGACCGGCCGGGCAGTCGGCGAGCGCCGCGGCCGTACAGATGTCGAGGGTGGCGCCGGTGTGCGGCCCGAGCCGGTGGAACATCCGTCGCGCCGGTTCCGGCAGCTGCCGCACGGTGAGGCCGAGCGCCGCGCCGACGCCGGTGTCGTCGACGTTCAGCAGGTCCAGTCTGCGGTGCTCGTCGGAGAGTTCGCGCACGAAGGCGGCCAGCCCGTGGTGCGGGTGGGTGGCGAGCCGCGCGGCGGCGACCCGCAGGGCGAGCGGCAGGCCGTCGCACAGCGCCGCGAGCTGGGCGGCGGCCTCCGGCTCGTTCGCGACCGTGTCCGGGCCCAGGACGGCCGCCAGGAGCGCGGTGGACTGGACGGCGGGCAGCTGCGCGAGCGGCACCGGACACGCGGCGTCCGATGCCACGAGGCCGCCGAGCCGGTCCCGGCTGGTGACGACGGTGACGCAGCGGTCCCCGCCGGGCAGCAGCGGACGTACCTGTCCGGAATCGTGGGCGTTGTCCAGGACGATCAACATCCGGCGTGTGGAGGTCAGTTCGCGGTAGCGGGCGCCGAGCGCGTCGGGCGAGCCGGGCATCTGCTCGGCGGGCAGGCCGAGGGCGAGCAGCAGTTCGCGGAGCACGGCGGTGGCGCCACGGGTGGGGACGGTGCTGTAGCCGTGGAGATCGACGAAGAGCCGCCCGTCGGGGAAGTCCGCGCCGCGCTCGTGTGCCCAGTGCACGGCCAGCGCGGTCTTGCCGACACCGGCGCTGCCGGTGATGAGGGCGACGGCGCCGGGGGCGGCGGTCGCCGCCCGGTCGAGGGCGTCCAGTTCGTCCTCGCGCCCGGTGAAGGCCCGCGGGCGGCGCGGCAGCAGTTGGGGGCGCGGGGCGGCCCCCGCCGTGAGGGACACGGGCGTCGGGGTCGGCGCCGGGGCGGGTGCCGGAGCCGGTGTCGACGCCTTCGCGGCAGCGGTCCGCGGGGGAGTCGCACCCCGGCCCGCGCCCTCGGCCGCCGAGGCGGCCGAGGGGGGCGCGGTCCGCAGCAGGGCGGTGTACGCGTCGTTCAGCGCCGACCCGGGGTCGACGCCGAGCTGATCGGCGAGCAGCCTGCGGGTGCGGTGGAACCAGTGCAGGGCGTCCGCCTGCCGTCCGGCCCCGCCCAGGGCCCGTATCAGCGCGGCGATCAGCGGTTCCCGCATCGGGTGCGCGACGGCCTCGGCGCGCAGTACGGCCGCCGCCGTGGCGTGCTCGCCGAGGACCGCGTGCGCGTCGGCCAGCTCCTCCACCGCGGTCAGCCGCAGCTCCTCCAGCGCGTGCGCGGCGTGCTCCAGCAGCGGGCTGTGCACCGTTCCGGCGAGCGCGGGTCCCGTCCACAGCGCGAGCGCCTCCTGGAACACCGGGACGGCGTCCCGCGGCGCCCGCTGGGCCCGGGCGAGGCGCAGCAGCTCCTCGAAGCGGTGGGCGTCGACCAGGGTTTCGGGCACCCGCAGGAGGTACGCCGCCCCGTGCGTGCGCAGTTCGACGCCGTGGGCCCCGGCGTCGTGCGCGGCAAGGAGCGCCCGGAGCTGGGACACGTGCCCCTGCACCACGGTCCGGGAGTGCCGGGGCGGCTCCTCCAACCACATGGCCTCGGTCAGCCGGTCCACGGCGACGGCCGCGTTGGGGCACTGCACCAGCATGGCCAGCAGGCTGCGGCGCTTGGCCGGGCCGAGGGGCAGCGGCTCCCCGCGCCCCGTCACCACGGCCACGGGACCCAGTACGCGGAACTCCATGTGATCCCCACTCCGTTCACGGCGGCACGGCCCCCTCGGCGAGCCTACGTCGGCCCATTTCGGGACATGAGTGGGTTCCCGGCCATTAGCCTCGGCGCCGCTGGCCATCCGACGCCCCGGCGGAGCGCTCGGTGATCGTCCGGTGATGCTCCGTTAGCGTCCTGTTAGGGCGACGTTGGCCGGTGGTGGGACCCTCGGCGGGTCGGTCGGCGCGGCGCCGGGCCCCCTGCTCCCCTGCCGGGGATGGGAGCAGGGCCCGCCCGACGTTCAGCCGGCGATCGGGTACATGGCGCCGCGGCGGCCCTCCGGGGACGCCAGCCACTCCAGCTTCTCCTCCGTGTCGGTGCCGGGCAGGGGAGTGTGCAGCACGATCGCGAGGTCGGGCCGGGCCGGTACGCGCAGGGAAGTCGATTCGACGAACAGCGTTCCCACCAAGGGGTGTTGGAACTCCTTCTGCATCTGGCCGCCCGGCTCGATGTCGCGCCGCTCCCACAGGTCCGCGAAGAGTCGGCTGGCCTCCTTGGCCTCCTCGACGACCGCACGGAAGCCGTCGTCGTCGGGCGATTCCGAGCAGGCCGACCGGAACTGGGCCACCACGTGGGCCGCGATCTCCTCCCAGTCCTTGTTGCGCGCCTGGTAGAGGGGGTCGGTGAAGAAGGCGATCAGGCAGTTCTGCACGATCTCGGGCCGCATGCCGAGCACGATGGAGGCCGCGTCGTTGTACATCACCGTGTTCCAGTACACGTCCATGATGTGCGCGGGGAACGGCATCCACGCGTCGATCAGTCGCTGGAGCCCGTCGCACATGTTCTTGGCGGACGGCGCCACTTGGGGGGCCGGCGGGTTGAGCCCCGCCAGGACGTAGAGGTGGCGCTGCTCGGCGCTGTTCAGCTTGAGGACCCGGCCCACCGCGTCGAGCACCTGCGCGGACACCGTGATGTCGCGCCCCTGCTCCAGCCACTGGTACCAGGAGACCCCGACCCCGGCGAGCACGGCGACCTCTTCCCGGCGCAGGCCCGGGGTGCGGCGGCGGGCCCCGCCGTCCGGCAGTCCGGCCTCCGTCGGGGTGATCCGCGCCCGCCTGTTCATCAGGAACTCGCGCAGCTCGGAGCGCCGGTGCTGGTCGATCGGTGTGGCCACGAATTCCCCCTGTTGGCTGCCTGGTGGTGCCACCACCAGCATAAGTTCCCTCTCTCCACGCGCATTCCCGTGCGGCGAGGGTGGGGCCATGACGACCGACACACACACCTCCCGCAGCGGGCCCGGGCGGGCCCCCGACGCGACGGCGCCCGATGAGACCGCGCCCCGCACGACCGCTTCCGGCGCGACCGCTTCCCGTACGACCGCCCCCGTCGCGGCGGCCGCGGAGACCGGCGGCGACCGGCTCACCGGCCGGGCCGCACTGGTCCTCTTCGTCCTGTGCGCCGCCCAGTTCATGGTGGCCCTGGACTTCTCCGTGCTGAACGTGGCCCTGCCGGTGCTCGGCAAGGACCTGGGCCTGGGTCACTCCCAGCTCCAGTGGGCGGTCACCGCCTTCGCGTTGCCCTCCGGCGGCTTCCTGCTGCTCTTCGGCCGGATCGCCGACCTGTACGGGCGCAAGAAGCTCTTCCTGACGGGCCTCGTCCTCTTCGGCCTCGCCTCGCTGCTGGCCACCCTCGCCTGGGACCCGGCGTCCTTCCTGGCCGGGCGCGCCCTCCAGGGTCTCGGCGCGGCGCTCATCGTGCCGACCGGCATGTCCCTGCTGACCACCACCTTCCCCGAAGGACCGCTGCGCGCCAAGGCGTTGGGGATCTCCGGCACCCTGCTCTCCCTCGGCTTCACCGTCGGCATGGTGCTCGGCGGCGTGATGACAGACGCGCTGGGCTGGCGCTCCACGATGGGGCTCCTCGCGGCCACCGCGCTGATCGTGCTCGCTCTGGCCCCGCGGCTGCTGCCCGAGTCGAGGACCCCCGAGCGCCCGCGGCTGGACGTGCCGGGCGCCGTCACCGTCACCGGCGGTCTGCTCGCGCTGATCTACTCCCTGTCCACGGCGGCCCAGGAGGGCTTCGGCGGCGTCGACGTCTGGGGCACGCTGGTGGCCGGCGTCGCACTGCTCACCGCGTTCGTCGTGGTCGAGACGCGGTCCCCGGCCCCCTTGGTCTCGCTGCCGATGCTGCGGCGGCGCACGGTGGCCTGGGGCAACATCGGCGGCCTGGTGACCTTCTCGATGATGTCGACGGTCGTCTTCGTGCTGACCCTCTACCTCCAGGAGACCCTGGGGCTGTCGTCCTTCCGGACGGGCCTGGTCTTCGGGGTCCAGGGCGTCATGTCGGCCGTCGCCGGTACCTACGCTTCCCGGGTGATCGGCCGGATCGGCGCGCGCCGCACGCTGGCGCTCTCGCTGCTCGGCCAGGGCGTGTTCACCGCCGCCCTGCTGGCCGTGGGCGCGGGGGCGGGCGCGCTGCTGGCGACCGTCGCGGTCTCACTGGCCAGCATGTGCCACCTCGGCGCGATCATCTCGTACGGGGTCACCGTGACCAGCGGCGTGCCGGACGAGGAGCAGGGTCTGGCCACCGGTCTGGTCACCACCACCCAGCAGGTCGGCCTCACCATCGGCATCCCGCTGCTCGGCGTGCTGGCGACGACGGGCGGCTCGCTCTTCGACGGGGTGCGCACGGTGCTGGCGCTCGACGCGGCGATCCTGCTCGTGGTCGGGGCGCTCATCGCACTCGGCCTGCGCGACGGGGCGAAGAGCCGCGCGTGAGGGGTGCGCACGGCCCGGATGGCGGAGGTGATGGTGTGTCAGCCGCCGGGCCCAAGGGTGAATACGTATCCATCATGACAGGTCAGAGCGTGTTTTCGTAGGACCAAGGGCACAGCGGATCGCCCTTGTTCGGGGGCCTGTGCGGCTTTGAGAATCTCCGTCATGACCTACTCGGCGCACATCAGTCACGACGCAGTCCTTCGAGCCCGAGTGGCCCTCCTGACCTCGGGCAAGCCGCAACTCGGCGAGCGGGTCGCCGCCTACCGGGTGTTGGCGCGGGTGAGCCCCCTGGCCTACCTGCCGCTGCTGGCGGTCGCCCTGGGCAAGTACGCGGCCCGGGAGTTCGCCTCCGAGCCCGCCATCGTGGCGGCCCTGCTGGCCGAATCCGTCGCCGCGGCGCGGGAGGCGTACGCACGGGAGCCCGCGCGGGCGGAGCTCCTCGCCCACTGCCTGGCGGTGTACCGGCTCCAGATGGAGCGCATGGACCGGGCCGCGGAGGCCCGGGCGGCCCAGGAGGAGATCGCCCTCCTCCTGGCCGAGGAGGGGTCGGCCGCCCGCGGCCGACCCGGTGCCCGCTGAACGGGCGGCCCCGGGGCACGCGCCCCGGGGCGGACCGGGTCCGCTAGCGCGCGGAGTCCGGGCGGACCGCGATGTGGTCCGGGCCCAGGTCGACCGCCACGCGGTCCTCCATCCCGAGCGCCTCCAGGAAGGTGCGCGGGAGCTGTACCCGGCCGCTGCGGTCCAGCATCACGTACTCGCGCTCGCTGACCGACTCCGCGCCGTGCTCGTCGGTGACGGTGCGCCGCAGCACCTCGCTGCTGGTGCGGCCGTCGCGGATGGCGACCGTGCGCCGCACCTCGCCCGCGACCATCGGGTCGTGGGTGACGATGACCACGGTGGCCCCGAGCTCCCGGTTGACCGTGCGGAAGGCATCGAAGACGGCGGCGCCCGTTTCCGAGTCCAGCTCGCCGGTCGGCTCGTCGGCGAGGAGGACCTTGGGGGCCCCCGCCATCGCCACCGCGACGGCCACCCGCTGCTGCTGCCCGCCGGAGAGCTCCGACGGGCGGCGGCCCGCGAGCGGGCCGAGGTCCAGGGCCTCGATCAGCTCCGCGGTCCGGGCCGCGTGCCGCTTCGCCGCACCGCGTCCGCCACTGGTCAACTGCAGGGGCAGGGCGATGTTCTGCGTGGTCGTCAGGAACGGCAGCAGGTTGCGCGCCGTCTGCTGCCAGACGAAGCCGACCGCCTCGCGCCGGTAGCGCAGCCGGTCCCGCGAGCCCATCTCCAGCAGGTCGTACCCGGCCACCCGGGCCGTGCCCGCCGTGGGCCGGTCCTGGCCCGCCAGGATGTTCAGCAGCGTCGACTTGCCGCTGCCGGAGGCGCCGACCAGGGCCACCAGGTCGCCCTGGGCCACCGTCAACTCCAGCCCCTGGAGCGCCTGTACCTCGATCCCGTCGCCACTGAACACCCGGACCAGCCGGTCGCACACGATGGCCGTGCCCGCCTCGGGCGGCGGGGGAGCGGTCGCGGCGAGCGCGCGCCGGCGCAGCTCCTCGTAGCTGGGCCCGCCGCCGTCCGCGTCGGCCCGGGCGTCCGCTCCCCGGTCGCCCGCCGCCGGGGCGACCGCCCCGTCTGTCCGCTCGCCGCTCATCGCTGGTCTCCCGCTCTCAACTCGGTAGTGATCTGGCGTCGTCCCGACACCGCGGCCTCGGCCAGCACGGCCACCGCCACCAGGGCGGCCAGGCCCAGCGCCTGGACCAGTACGGGCCGTGCGCTGAACCGCAGGCCGTCCGCCACGGGGGCGCCGACCAGGGTGGACAGGTCCACCGCCGGGCCGAGCAGGAGCACCGCGGCCGTCGCGGTCAGCGCTCCGCCGAGCGCCGCCGCCACGGCCTGCGGCAACGACTCGGTCAGCATCAACAGCATGCCCTGCCGGGGTCGAAGACCCATCGTGCGCATCCGGGCCAGCAGCGCGGCCCGCTCGGGTGCCGCCCGTACCAGCGACAGCAGGACGGCCAGCAGCGCGAAGCCCGCGGCCCCGATGACCGAGGTCTTGAACAGCCGGACCGCGGCCGCCTGGAGCGGGTCGGCCGCCAACTCGTCCGCCATCCCGGCGCTGGTGCGCACCCGGAACTCGTTCGCCTGGGCGGCCGGTACGAGCGAGCGCACCAGCACCTTGAGCTTGTCCTCGGGGGGATCGCCCAGCGCGTACCAGTGGTTGGGCTGCCGGGTCCCCGCGATGGCGGCCGTGGCCGGACCCGCGGGCACGATGACCGTGGCCCCGACGGCCCCCGGCCGCACCGGCGTGCCGTCGACCGTGCCGCGCGAGGTGACCTGGAGCTGGCCGTCCCCCAGCCGCAGCCGCAGCGTGCCGCCGGGCGCCAGCTTGGCCAGCCCGGTGCTGAACAGCACGGGCAGGGGCGAGTCGGCCGTACCGGCGCCCTTGCCGGTGAGCAGGCCGGGGTCGAAGGGCCCGATGCCCGCGCCCTTGGACAGTGCGGCGTAGGCCTTGGGTTCGACGACGACCACGCTCACCTGCGTGGTGAAATGCGCGGCCGGAGCGTCGACGAAGGCGTCGTCGTTCGCCCACAGGCTGACGGAGGACCGTACGCCGTCCACCTTGTCCGCGGCCCGCACCAGCTCGGTCGGCAGGCTCTGGCCGGGCGGCGCGACGATCTGGGCGTCGGCGGCGATGCTCACCCGGGTCGCGGACAGCCGGGCGGCCTCGGCGGCGTTCAACACCGTGGTCCAGAAGCCGCCGGTGGTGACGGCCAGCAGCAGCGCCACCAGCGGCAGCACGGGAGCGCGGACGCGGCCCCCGTCGCCGCGCGCGGCGCGCGCCAGACCGAGGAAGCCGATCACCCCACGGCCCCGCGCGGCCATCCTGGCCGGCAGCGCGACCAGGAGCGGGAGCAGCCGGGCGAGCAACAGCCCGCCGCACAGGGCGAGCAGCAGGGGCGCGGCGACCAGCAGCGGGTCGACGTCGGCGCCGGTCTGGGCGATGCCCCGCCCGCGGACCTCCGATACGGCGGCGCCGGTCACCAGGAGCACCAGCAACTCGCCCACCGGGCGCCGCCAGCGGTTGCGCGGCCGCGGCGGCGACAGCAGGACCAGGGCCCGCACCGGGAAGGCCAGCCAGGCCAGCAGGGTGGCGGCCAGCGCGACCGACAGCGAGGGCAGCAGCCGTGGCGTGGGCAGCAGGGCGAAGGCGAGCGCCATCGCGGCCAGGGCGGCCGGGAGGACCGTCACCGCACCCTCCGCGAGCAGCCTGCGCACCAGCCCGGCGCGCGAGGCGCCGCGGGCCAGCAGCAGCCGCAGCTCGAACTCCCGCCGCTCCCCGGCGAGCGCCGCGGCCAGGCACAGGACCACGAAGACGACACCGGCGACCCCCGCGGGACCGCTCACCCCCACCGGGGCGGCGGCCTGCTGCCGCTGCCCGGCCTCGGCCAGCAGGGCGGGCAGCGGGGAGACGATCGTCAGGTCGAGCCGTCCCGACGAGCCGAGGAGCTCGGCGGCGGTGGACCCGGAGACGTACGAGGTGATCTGACGGGTGGCCTCGGGCAGCCGGTCGGCGCGCAGCCGGCCGGTCTCGATCGGCAGCCGCCAGAAGTCGGTGCCGCCCTTGCCCCAGGCCGCGGCCCGCCCCAGGTCCTGGGCGCCGACGAGGGCGCCGGCGTGCCAGTAGGAGCGCGGTTCCTTGCCGATGGTGTAGCCGGTGCAGGCGCGGGTCATGCAGGGCAGGCCGGTCCAGACGGGATCGGCCTCGTCGTTGGCCGTGTAGAGGCCGACGACCACGGCCCGGTCGGCCTCGGGGGCCTGCGGGCCGTCGGCCGCGGTCTCGAGCACCGTGCCGAGCGGGGCGTTCATGGCCTGCGACGCCCGCTGGGACAGGGCGATCGGTACGGGCCCCTCGGCGGTGGCGCCGCTGGGCCAGCGGCCCGCCACCATCTTGACGTGCCCCTCGCCCTCGCGCAGGTGCAACAGGCTCAACTGCGGAGGCACGTCGTCCGGAGCGGCCAGCCCGGGCGTGGTCAGCGTGCGGGGCTTGTCGCCCAGCGTGCCGTGCACCGGGCCGCTCGCGGCCACCGTGAGGTCCCCGCCGGTCGGGGCCGTCAGCAGCTCCAGGATCCGGTCCAGGTCCTCCGCGACCCCCGCCCCGTTCGAGGAGTTGCCCGTGATCATGATGCTGGTCTGACTCGGGCCCTTGCCGCCCAGGAAGCCGCGCAGGGCCTGGTCCGCGCCCCGGTCCAGGGCGCGGGGCAGCGCCGCGCTCAGGAACACGGCGGCGAAGGCGAGGACCGCGGCCAAGGCGGCCGCCGACGGCATGGCGCGGAGCCGGGTCCGCACCCAGGACGCGGGTCGGGCGGCGCGGGCCGCCGTACGGGAGTTACGGATCATGACTCCTCCACCTGCCGCAGCCGAGCGGCCGTGTTCCGGTTGCGGCGGCCACCGAGGGTGGCTGCCAGCAGGGGGACGACGGCGATCGCGACGGTCAGCAGCAGTGTCCGGCCAGTCGGCAGGTCGACCAGTAGTTCGGGGAACGGGCGGCTGCCCGCGGGTGTCCGCACCATCAGCGGCACCACGAGATGGACGAGGGCGGCGCCGATGCCCACCCCGGCGGCGCTGCCGAGCCCGGCCAGGACCAGACCCTCGGCCGCGGCGGTACGGGCCAGCAGGCGCCGCGGCGTACCGAGGGCCAGCAGCACCGCGGACTCGCGGGAGCGTTCCCGGGCGCCCGCCGCGGCGGCCGCGGCGAACCCGATCGCGGCGAGCACCGCGCAGGCCACGGCCAGCACGGCCAGCGCCCGCTGCGGGGCGGTGCTCAGCGGGTCGTCGAGCAGCGCGGCGGCCACCTCGTCGCGCAGCAGCACGTCCTGGCCCCCGGCGCCGGCCCCGGTCCGCAACGCGGCGGCGGCGCGCGCCGGCACCGGATCGTCCGCGGTGGCACCGGGCAGCCACCACTCGGTGACCGCGGGCAGCGCACGGGCGCCGTCCGCCGCCGGAAGCCGACCGAGCAGGGACAGGTCGAGGGCGAGCGCGGTGTCACCGGCCACGGGCAGCGCCCCCACGGCGCGGACGATCCGCACCCGCACGGTGGACTGCGCGAAGGGCACCGGCACCACGTCGCCGACCTTCGCGCCGATCCCGGCGAGGTAGCCGCGGGTGGCGACCCCGGGCAGCTCCGCGGGGGGAACCGCGGCGCCCGCGGTCAGCACCAGGGCGGTCTCCTCCCCCTTGGGCACGGTGTCGTAGCGCATCCGCAGCAGGGCGGGCCCCGCAGGGGCGCCCGGCGCGGCCTCGGCGAGGAGCGCGGCGCTCGCACCCTTGGGCGGGTCGGACATGGTCCAGTCGGCGGAGCCCTTCGCCCCGGCCCCCGGCGGCTGGACGGGGACGGCCGGGCCGCCCGCCGTCTCGGCGACCGCGAGCCGGTGGACCGTCAGCTCACCGCCCACCAGCGGCGGCGACACGTCCGCCTTGGGGTCCTGCACGCCGTAGGAGAGCACCACCGAGAGCAGCGTCAGCGGCCCCGCCGGCTTGCCGACCGGGCCGTCGGCCAGTGCGGCCAGGTCCACCGGGACGGTGACCCGACCGCCGCCCTCGGGCAGCGTCGAGACGGGGGTCCGGTAGGTCATCCCGAACCGGTCGCGCAGCAGCAGCTTCAGGTTGGGGCCGCCGGTCGGCGTGCCGGTGGTGCGCAGGGTCACGTCGAAGTCGAGCCGCTGGGCCCCCGCGGGCAGCGGGATGCCGGTGGTGGGCTTGGTGGTGGCGGCGGGCCCGGTGACCGTGGCGAGCCCGGAGAACAACTCGTCCATCGGCCGGCCCTCGCGCAGGTCGGAGCGCAGCGGCACCCGGTCGCCCGCGCCCGCCGCGTCCAGCGCGAGCAGCTGCGCCGACCGCCCGCCCGGCAGCGGCTGCTGCGCGCGGAGCACCGGCAGCACCCGCTCGCCGCCGGGCAGCGCCGCGTAGCGGCCGGCCTGACCGAGCGGGGACAGCTGGCTGTTGGTGATGCGCAGGCCCCCGGCGGTGCGGTAGTCGGCCTGGTCGTACTGGGAGTCCGACCACGCGGTGTGCTGACCGAGGGCCAGCACACCGCTGGACACGGCGAGCACGAGCAGCACCACCGGGCCGGTGGCCCGCTGCGGGCGGCGGGCCAGCTGCCAGCCGACGAGCGCCGGACCGAGCCCCGATCCGCGCGCCGCCAACCGGCCGCCGAGGCGTGCGGCGAGCGGCAGGATCCGCAGCACGAGCACGGCCCCCGCGCACAGCGCCAGGGTCGGCGCGGCGACGAGGACCGGGTCGACGCCGGAGGAACCGCTGCCGTCGGTGGCGGGCGCGGCGCCGTCGTAGCGGTCCAACTGCTGGTAGGCGAGGGCGGCCAGCGCCAGCAGCGCGATGTCCGCACCGGAGCGCGCCGCCCCGGCCACCAGCTCCTGCCGCTTGCCGCCGGCCCGCTGTACGACGGCCGAGGCGCCCCGCAGCAGGGCGGGCAGCGTGCTCAGCAGTACGCAGCCGAGCGCGCACGCGGCGGCCACCGGCCACAGCGGCCAACTCGTCTCCCACACACCGGCGTTC
Organism: Streptomyces sp. NPDC059917; assembly: GCF_042730635.1. Taxonomy (NCBI): domain Bacteria; kingdom Bacillati; phylum Actinomycetota; class Actinomycetes; order Kitasatosporales; family Streptomycetaceae; genus Streptomyces; species Streptomyces sp. NPDC059917. Next base: position 5,287 of record NZ_JBHWLC010000117.1, on the reverse strand, counting down.
GCGGTGACCGAGGTCCCGTGCTCGCGGGCCCCCGCGCCGTCGAGGAAACGCAGCAGCAGAGGGGCGAGCACGGGGGCGAGCAGGGCCGCGGGCAGTGCCAGCAGCAGCGCCTCGACCCCGGTCAGCAGTTCCAGCTTGCGCCGGGAGGCGCCGCGGGCCAGGAGCAGGGTCCGCTCGCCCTCCTGGTGCTTCATCAGGGTGTGCCCGACGATCAGCAAGGTGGCCGCGGTGAGCACGACGAGCTGGAGCTCGCCGATCAACAGGGTGGACCAGGCGACGGTGCGCGCCGAGCGCAGCTCCGCCATGACCTTGGGCAGTTCGGTCCGCGCGTTGAGGGCGGAGGAGGTCTTGAGCGCCGCGCTCAGGGCCTCGGTCCGCTCCCCGATGGCCTCGGCCTCGGGGGTGTGGACCCCCGCGAAGTCGGGGCTGAGGAGGGTGACGCGGCTGTCCTGCGCCACACCGCCCGCGGTGAAGGCGGAGTCGTCGACGAGCAGCGGCCCGTAGGTGGTGAAGCTGCTGACCTGGAAGCCGCGGCCGCCGACCGGGTCCAGCTGCCAGTACGCGGCGGCGGGGTCCGCGGCCCGGTACACACCGGTGATCAGCACGGTGAGCTGCGGCCCCTGGAAGCGGTCGTCGAGGCGCACCTCGGCGGGCAGCTTCGCCGCCGTCAGCCCCAGCCGGTTCAGCGCGGCCTCGGGCACGGCCACCGGCACGCGGGAGGCGACGGCGCCCGCGCCGACGGGCTGCGGCCACTGCCCGGCGACCAGCCGGGTCCGGGCCCTGTCGAAGGCGGCGAGCAGCGTCAGGTCCGCTTCGGGCGCGGGCGCCCCGGGCGCGACGGCCGTGCTCCCCGGCAGGCCGTAGGCGTGGCTGCGGGCCACGCTGTCGACGGTGACCGGCAGCTCGCCGAACAGGCCGCGGGCGAAGCCCCGTAGGGCCTCGTCGTCCTTGGGCCGGTCGCTCACCGGGTGGTAGCCGGTGACGACGACCGTGGACCGGGTGTGGTCCCGTCCCTGGAGGGACTGGCGCAGTCCCGCCTCGCCCACGCCCCGGGTGAAGGCGAACAGCGCGGTGAGGACGGTCGTCGTGATCAGAACGGTGAACAACACGGCGGCAGCGAGGGACACACGCCCGCGCTGACGACGCATGACGAAGGCGAGCATGCGTGATATTCCTCCTACTACCGGACCATAGGTACCGGATAGCGGAGGATCTTGTCAGATTCGAACGGGCATGGGAAGGGCTTGTTTCCGCTGGAAAGGGATGAGCAAATGCGGATATCGGTAACCACATTGGGGGCTCCATGACCACGACCACGACCACGCAGCACGGGAGCGAATCGGCGACGCCCATGGTGGTGGTCGACGACGTGCACCGCAGCTTCGGCACCGGCGAACAGGCCGTGCACGCCCTGCGCGGAGTCTCCTTCGAGCTGCGAAGAGGCGAACTCACCGCACTGAAAGGACGTTCCGGTTCCGGAAAGACGACCCTGCTGAACCTGGTCGGCGGTCTGGACTCCCCGACCAGCGGAGCCATTCGCCTCGACGGCACGGACCTGACCGGACTCGACGAGGGCGGGCTGCTCGCCCTGCGCCGCGAGCGCATCGGTTTCGTCTTCCAGTCCTTCGGCCTGATACCGGTGCTGACCGCGGCGGAGAACGTCGGGGTGCCGATGCGGCTGCGCAAGGTCGCCGCCGCGCAGCGCGAAGAGCGGGTACGCACCCTGCTCGCGCTCGTCGGCCTCGCCGACCACGCGGCGCAGCGGCCGGGCGAGCTCTCCGGCGGCCAGCAGCAACGCGTCGCGGTCGCCCGCGCGTTGGCCAACGACCCCGACCTGATCATCGCGGACGAGCCCACCGGCCAGCTCGACTCCGAGACCGGCCACGCGATCATGGAGCTGCTGCGCGCCGTGGTGCGCAGTGAGGGCGTGACGGTTCTGGTGGCCACCCACGACCCGGCCCTGATGGACCTCGCGGACCGGGTCGTGGAGATGCGCGACGGCCGGGTGGTGGAGACGGGCGAGGAGGGGGCGCGGCCGCTGGGCGGGGACGGGAACGCGGCGGTGGGCGCGGGCGCGCACGCCTGACCGCCCCCGGACCCCGCTGCCGCCACCCGGCGCAACCGGCCGATCCGGCCGCTGTCCGGATTCCGCTTGACGTCGCGCCGGGACCTGCGGCCGAGCGCGTCCGCGCCCCGTGCGCGACCCGTCCTCGCGGCTCTTCCACGGCTCGTCCACGCCCGTTCCGCACCCGGTGCGCCCCCGGTGCGAGGCCTCGCGCCGCCGGAGGGTCACCCCATCGGGGCGCCCGGCGTGCGCCCGACGCACCCGTCGCGGAAGCTGGCGGTCACGGGCAGCGAGTGCTGCCGTCGGCCCCGCACCGAGGAGTTCCCGCCCCGATGGCTGTCGCCGCCTTACTCGCCGTCGTCTTCGCCGCGGCCGTCGCCCTGGGGGTGTCCCGGCTGGGCCACTACCTGGCCCGCCACCGGGCCCTGCCGGACGTCGGACCGGCCATCGGCACCGCCGCCGGGGTGGTCTTCTCCTTCTTCATCCTCACGCTGGCCTTCCTGATGGTCAGCTCGGCCCAGGAACTGGCCGTCGCCCGCAAGGGCAACTACGCCGAGGCCGGGGCCCTCATAGACCTCTACCTCGCGGCCGACCGGATGCCGGGGCCCGTCAGGACCGAGATACGCGGCCACTCCGAGCGGTACGCGCACATGGTCATCGAACGCGAATGGCCGAGGATGCTGGAGGGCGACACCGACGACGAGACCTGGGCCATGGCCTACGGCCTCTACGAACTGGTCGCCAAGGCACCCGCGGACTCGCCCCCCAAGGCCCTCGACGACTCGCGCGACGCGGTGACCCGGCTGCTCGCCCAGCGCCGGATCCGGGTGGCGGACGTCCAGGGCGGCCTGCCCCGGGTCATGGTGGTCACCCTGATCGGCGCGGCCGTCCTCTCCGTCGGCTTCCTCGTCCTGATCGGCTGGCCGCGGGGCATCCGCGGCATGATCGGCATCGCGGCCCTCGGCGGCATCTGCGGCTACGGCGTGTGGCTGGTGCTCCAGCTCAACCACGCCTACGCGTCGGGCGTGCACGTCGACCCCGACGCCTTCCAGGACGCGCTGATCCGGATGGCGTTCGTGAACTCCCACGGCATCTGAGACCACAGCCCCCGAGCCTCCACCCCGGAGCCTCCCCCCGGGCCTTCCCCCGCGAAGCCCCCACACAAGGGATCCCCCATGCCCCGTTCCGGAGCCCGCGGCCCCGGCCGCCCCCGTCGCGCCCTGGTCGCGTCCGCCCTGCTCACCCTGCTCCCCGCCGGTCTGCTGCTGGCCCCCGGCGCGTCCGTGGCGGTCGCGCACGACGGTCCGCACGGGCCGGGCGGCGCCCATCGCTCGCCGCTGCTCGTGCCCGAGCGCGTGCGGCGCGAGATCAGCCCGGCCGAACGACGGGCGCTGGGCCCCGACCACGCAGAGGAACACGCCCGCACCCGGCTGGCGCTGCGCGACATCGGGGGCTACCCGGACAGCACCCGCCGGGCCCGGCTCCAGGCCCTCACCGCCTCGCAGGCCAAGGAGAACGAGGCCTTCGACGCGGCGGAACACGGCGCGTTCAAGGAGTACTTCGACTCGCCCGACTTCGCCGCCCACATCGCGCTGCTGCCCACGGGGAAGGTGCTCCTCTTCTCCTTCGAGCGGATCGAGACCAACCCGCAGAAGGAGCCCGCCCCCACCGACACCATCGGCGCCGCCAACGCCGGCCGCGCCTTCCTGTGGGACCCCGCGAAGGGCACCGGAGCCGCGGCCTTCACCAAGGTGACCCCGCCCATCGTGGACATGCCCGACGGCACGCAGTCCCCACGCCCCGCGCCGTTCTTCTGCTCCGGCCACGCCTTCCTGCCCAACGGCATGCTCGGCGTCTTCGGCGGGAACCTCGGGGGCAACGGCGGCAGCGGGGCGAAGCTCTCCCTGGTCTTCGACCCCTGGACCGAGACCTGGAGCCGCAACCAGGACATGTCCACCGGCCGTTGGTACCCCTCCGTGGTGACCGCCGCCGACGGCCGACAGCTGATCATGTCCGGTCAGTCCGAGCTGGGCTGGGGCACCCCGACGCCGGTGGTCGAGCGCTTCCCCGCCCTCGGACACCCCGTTCCCCGGACCAAGAAGGACGTCCCGCGCGACGTCCCGGTCGGCCTGTTCAAAGCGACCGCGCCCTTCACCCGCGACTACCCGCAGCTCTTCTCGCTGCGCGACGGGCTCGTCTACGGGCTCGGGCGCGTCCACGACGAACAGTGGACCTTCGACCCCGTCGACGAATCCCGCAGGGACCTGCCGGCCCGGCCCGACGGCAGCTCCCGGCTGTACGGCGGCGCCGTCCCCCTGCCCGGCGGGTACGAGGGCCCCGACAGCGCCCTGGTGATCGGGGGCGACCGGACCGATCCCCGGACGTACAGGCTGGCCGGGGGGAAGTGGACGATCGAGAAGTCCCGTGCCTTCGGCCGCACCCAGGACAACACCCTGGTGATGCCCGACGGCACGCTCCTGACGGCCGGCGGGGCGTACGACATCCGCGACTACGGCAACGGCACCTACAACCCCAACGCCGACCTGAAGTACCGGCAGTTGGAGACCCGCGACGCCCAGGGCGACTGGAAGCTCGGCCCGGTCCAGCGGCTGCCGCGCGGCTACCACTCCAACGCCCTCGTCCTGCCCGACGGCCGGGTCATGATCACCGGGGACGAACTCCAGCAGCTCGCCAACGACGCCAACATCCACGACGACATGAACGGCACCATCGAGATCTACGAGCCCGCCTACCTCCACCGGGGCGCGCGCCCCGTGCTGGAGCAGGTGCCGAGCGAACCGCTCGGTTACAACAGCCGCTTCGAGGTCACCACCAGCACGCCCGACCAGGTCAGCCGGGCCGTCCTGCTGGCGCCGACCACCGCCACCCACGCGGTCAACACCAGCCAGCGGCACGTGGAGCTGCGGATCAAGCACCGCGACGGCGACGCGCTGACCCTCCAGGCCCCGCCGGGCGCGGCCGCCGCCCCGCCGGGCCACTACATGCTCTTCCTGCTGGACGCCAAGGGCGTGCCCAGCGTCGCCCGTTGGGTCACCCTCGACGCCGCGGCGCCCGCCGCGCCGCTCCGCTGACCGCCGGGAGCCCGCCGATGGCATCCGCCGCCCCGCCCCGCGACGGCCGCCCCCGCAGCGGCCCGGACCGCCGGACCGTCCTGCGGGCCACAGCCTGCGCCGCCGCCGCCGCGAACGGCGCGGCCGGGCC
>NZ_JBHWLC010000116.1:0-19701 GCF_042730635.1 Streptomyces sp. NPDC059917 | reverse complement strand
GGGCCCGGGCCGCGGCGAGCCGTCACCGCGGACGGCACCCCTCCCCCGATCGCCGGTCCGGGAGCGAGTCCCGTGACCGTTCGGGGTGCCGTCAGCCGACCCTACGAAGGGCCGGTATCGACGTGCTATCGCTCGCGTGCGAGGCCTCGGCGTCCACCATCCGGTCGTACGCCGCCGTGCGGGCGACCGCGGTCATCTCCTGATGGGCGGTCTCCTCCGCGTGGAGGGAGAGCAGACCGGGCAGGCGGTAGCGGAACCAGCCGTCCGACCCCGTGTCGGAGACCTCGATCAAGGTGGCGTCCACCAGCTCCTCCAGCAGCCCCTGGGCGTCCATCGGGTCGGTGTCGAGGAGCGCCTGGGCCACCCAGACGCCGATCCGCTCGCCGCAGACGAGCCCGAGGCGGACGTACAGGGCCGCGGCCTCGCGCGAGAGCGACCGGTACACGCCGTCCAGGGAGCGGCGCAGCATGGGCGCGCCCGTGCAGAGTTCCTCCAGCCGGTGGCGAGGGTCGCCGAGCCGGGTGAGCAGGTGCGAGAGCCGCCAGTGGGGCTTGGCGACGAGCCGGGCCGCCGCGGCGGACAGGGCGAGCGGCACGTGGTCGCACAGGGTGGCGAGGCGGTGCGCCGCGGCGGCGTCCTCCTCCACCCGCCCGTCGCCCACGAGGGAGCCGAGCAGCGTGACGGAGTCCGCCGGGGCCAGCTCCTGCAGGGTCAGGCGGACCTGCGCCGGGGTCGCGAGCACCCGGCGACTGGTCAGCAGGACGCTGCACTTGCCCGCCTTGGGCACGAGGTCGTACGCCACGGTGTCGTCGGGGACGCCGTCGAGGATCACCAGGATCTGCCGCTCCTCGACCCGCCGGTGGAACTCCCGGAGCCGGTCCTGGTACTCCGCCGGGATCTGCGAGTCGGACATGCCGAGGTCCCGCAGCAGGGCCGCGGGGGCGTCCGCGGTGCCGGTCCGTTCCAGGTCGACGTGGATCTGCCCGTCGGGGAAGGCGTGGGCCGCCCGTCGCGCCCAGTGCAGCGCGAGGGCGGTCTTGCCGATGCCGGGGCGTCCCACGACCAGGCCGACGGCCGAGACACCCCCGCGGGCTCGGCGCAGCAGACCGTCGAGGGCGCGCAGGTCACGCTCGCGACCGACGAACGCGGCGGCGCCCGGCGGCAGTTCGGGCAGGGCGCAGCCGACGCTCAGCGGCCCGGCCACGTCGGTGACCGGCATCAGTGCGGAGGTTTCCTGGAGGATGGCCGTGTGCAGGTCCTGCAGGACCCGGCCCGGTTCCAGTCCGATCTCCTCGCGGAAGACCCGCTGCGCCTGGCGGAAGAGGGCCAGGGCCTCGGAGCGGTGACCCGAGCGGTAGTGGGCGAGCATGAGGGCGGCCCGCGCCTGTTCCCACAGGGGCTGTTCGGACACGAGGGCGGTGAGCTCGGCGATGATCTCGCGGTGTCTGCCCAGCTGGAGCTGGAGGGTGGCGTACTGCTCGTACGCGGTCAGGCGCCGGTGTTCGAGCAGTTCGGCCTCGGTCTCGATGACGGGGCTCGACATGTCCGCCAGGACCGGCCCGCGCCACAGGCCGAGCGCCCGGCCCAGTACGTCGGCCGCCGAGCTGGTGTCCCCGCGCTGCGCGAGCGTCTGCGCGCCCTCCACCCCGGACGCGAACTCCACCGCGTCGATCCGGTGCCCGTAGGAGCGCAACAGGTACCCGGGCGCCGCGGTGACGATCACTTCCTCGGTGTGCCCGGCGGCCTGGAAGGCCTTGCGCAGGCTGGCGACGCAGATGGCGATCTGGGTGCGGCAGGTCGCGGGCGGCCGGCCGTTCCACACCGCCTCCACCAACTGGTCGATCGACAGCACCCGGTCCGGTGCGAGCAGCAGCATCGCCAGCACGATCCGCTGCCGGGGTCCGCCGATCTCGACCCTGCGGGGCCCGACCCAGGCCTCCAGGGGTCCGAGCACCTGGAAGGTGACGTGCAGGTCCGCCTTCGCGGCGCCGTCCTGCCGTGCGTGAAGGAAGGGAGGTGACTCCTCTGTTCGTCGTAATGGCTGTGTTGGCGCGGCAATCGTCTGCTGCATGTGAATCCCCCGTGCTCGCTCTGCTTCGCCCCGCGCATCGCCAGGTGCGTCGCGCCGTGCGTCGTTCGACTGTCTTCAGATGCCTGCGGATGTCTTCGGAGGTCTTCGGAAGGTGATGACGGCCATACGACCCCGTCCGGTAGTCGTGTCGGATTCTCGTGAGGGCACGCCGAGCCGCACCCTCGCGACGTGCTCGCGGGGCCCTACGTCCGGGCACGGAGCCGCGGCGCGCCGATGGGCGGGCAGCGGGTGCCGGACGGGGCTGGGTGGGCAGGGGTGGTGGGCCCGCCGACGGCGGTCGGCAGGCCAGGAGGAGGCGAAAACGGTCGGGCGCTCGCCCGGGGCCGTCGGGCCGCGGGTGCGGCGCCGATCAGGACCCGGGGGCCACGTCCCAGATCACGGGCGCGGAGCCGCGCAGGGGCGGCTGCATCTCTCCGCGGAGGGGAGGCGCCCGCCGAGCGTCCGCGTGCGGACGATCTGGCGGGGCATACCGCTCGCGGTGGTGACGGCACGGATCGACTCGCTGGCCATTCGCTCCCCAGGTGCGAAGTCTGACAACGGGGCGTGAGGTCGAACCGCCCCCTCCTGTCCACTGGTGTTCAACTGAGTCGCCGTGTCGCCGCACGTCAGTTGAACACCCGCTCGGCGACGCTAACCCTGCGGCCTCACCGGAGTCAACTGACGTTGGATCCGCCGACCTTCGACTTACACGTCAGTTGGCGGGTATGATGCGACCCGACCAATGGAGACGGGACGCGCATGACCGATCTGGAGATTGGGCCCGCGAACAGCCTGGCTCACAAGCTGAACCACCTGTTCGCCAGCACGGCCCCCGCCGGCCGGGCAGCCCACACCACCGAGGAAGTCGCCCGCGCGATCACCGCCACCGGCGTGCCGATCTCGGGCAGTTACATCTGGCTGCTCCGCAAGGGCCAGCGCGACAACCCCACCATGCGGCACATCGAGGGGCTGGCCGCGTTCTTCGGCGTCCCGCCCGCCTACTTCTTCGACAACCGGGTCACCGACACGGTCAACGCCGAACTGGCCCTCCTCACGGCCCTGCGGGACGCGGACGTACAGCGGGTGGCCCTGCGCTCGGTCGGCCTGTCGGAGAAGACCCTGCGCTCGATCACCGAAGTGATCGACCGGGTCCGCGAACTGGAGGGGCTCCCCGTGGGCCCGCAAGAGGAACCGCACTCCTGACGGGCTCCGCACCGACTCTCCACCGGGTCCGCACGGGCTCGACGCGGGCTTCTGACAGACTCCTGGCGGCAGTTCTGAAAATTGGCAAAAAATAGTCCGGCTGAGCTATTGCCAAATGGCGAACTGTCTCGTTTCCGCCCTGGACGCGACCGGAGCGCTGTGTTCAGATAACACTCATGCCGACCCTGCAGGAGTGCCCGTGACCCGCGACGACGCGACGCCCGACACCGAAGCTTCGTGATCGTCGTGCGCTGGCGATTAAAGCCCCGGGCCCGTGCCACGAGCACGCTCGGAGAGCGGTGCGAAGAGCGGGTCCACAGCCTCGGTCTGCGCCTCGACGAGAACCTGACCATCAGTGAACTCTGCGATCACCTGGGCGAGTTGCGCCAACGCCCGGTCCGGGTGGCCGCCCTCCCGCTGCCGGCCGCCGGTCCGCACGGATTGTGGGTCTCCACCGAGGCGAACGACTACATCTTCGTCGAGGAGCGCCTCGTGCCGATCCACCAGCAGCAGGTGATCCTGCACGAAATCGGCCACGTCCTGTGCGACCACGAGGCCTCCCCCATCATGTCGAGCGACGCGTCCCGGCTCCTGATGCCCTCCCTCGACCCCGGCCTGGTCCGCCGCGTCATGGGGCGCGAGCACTCCGACGCGGAGGCGGAGGTCGAGGCCGAGCTCGTCGGCTCGCTGATCGGCCGGCGCATCAACGCGTGGGGAGACAGGCGGACATGGCCGGTGCCCCCCGAAGCCCGGGCCATCGCCCTGCGGTTGGCCGCCCTGGAATCCCCGACCCACGAGAAGTGCGTTGAATAGCCTCCTGTACCCGCTGTGTTCGGCGGTCGCCCTGCTCGCGCTCATCTACAAATCGCGGGTCCTGCGCACCGACCGCTCCGTCACCCAAGTGGCCCTGGTGGCCAACTTCCTCCTCCTCTTCATCATCTTCACGGTGTCCACCCCCTCGGTGTGGGCGGCCACGAGCGAGTTCGTCGGCATCGTCAACTTCTCCGGCCTGCTGACCCAGAGCTGCGTCGTCGTCATGACCGCGTGCCAGCAGCTCGTGCTGCTCCACCTGACGCACGGACCGCAGGCCGCACGGCGCAAGACGCTGCCCCGCATCCTGGCGCTCGCCGTGGTGCTGATCTCCATGACCGTGCTCTTCACCGGAGCAGCGGCGCAGGGCGAGACACCGGACGACTTCGCCGTCACGCACGCTCAGTACATGCCGGCCTACCTCGCCGTCTACCTCGCGGCCTTCACCGCGAACCAGGTCGAGATCGGCGTGATGGGGTGGCGGTACTCCAAGATCGCGCCGTCCGCCTGGCTGCGTCGCGGGCTGCGCATGGTGGCCTTCACCCTGCCCTTCGCGCTCGTCTACACCGGCTGCCGCACCGCCGATCTCATCGCCGCGCAGTTCGGCGGGTCCGGACGGTCGTGGGAGTCCATCGCCCAACTCGGCGTGGGGATCGCCGTCATCGTCCAGACCGTGGGGTGGATCCTGCCCGACTGGGGCCCGCACCTGACCTCCGCCGGGGACCGGCTGCGCAACCGGCGGGCGCACCGCACCCTCACCCCGCTCCACCGCACGCTCACCGCGGAGGTACCGGAACCGGTCATCCCCATGGGCCCGACCCCGGACCTGCAGACCCGGCTCTACCGCATGCTGATCGAGATCCGCGACGCCCAATGGGAGCTGCGCACCTGGATGGACCCCGAGATCGCCCGCGCCGTCCGCGCCGAGGCCGAAGCCGCCGGGCTGCGCGGCGACGAGCTCGCGGCCGTCGTGGAGGCCGGCCAGCTCCTCGGCGCGATCGAGGCCAAGCGCCGCGACCGGCGGCCCGAGCAGCCGCCGCAGACCCCCGTCGTCATCGCACCGGGCGACCTCGCCGCCGAACTCGCCTTCCAGCAGCGGCTGGCCCGGGCCATGACCTCCCCCCTCGCCCTGCGGTCGGTCGGCCGCACCGCGGCGGTGGGCGCGACGCCCGGGGCGACCCCCTGAGCCCGGGCATCGCGGCGCGGCCGGACGCCGGGCCGTCGGCCGAGCTCACCCCCGTGAAGCTCAGCCCCGCCCCGGCGCCGCCGCCACGCCCCTCGACACTCCAGTGTCGATGAAGCATTGGTAACGTACACCAGAGTGAGTGTCCGGCGTCAACCAAAGTGTTGCCGGGGCCGGCCCGATGGGCTTCGAGAAACACTGTGGTGGGCACAAGCTCGGCATCACGCCAAGGAGGACGTGTACGTGGAGGATGACCAGTCACCCACCTTCGCCCAGCTTCTGGACCACCTCTTCCGCACGGTGCACCCCCCTTCCCGGGGGCCCTACACCTACGCGGAGGTCGCCGAGGGCATCCTCAGGGCCTCGACCGGAGAGGGCCGCGGGGTGACGGCGAGCGCCATCCAGCAGCTGCGCACGGGGGCCAAGCGGAACCCGACCCGCCACACCATCAAGGCCCTGGCCGACTTCTTCGGCGTACCGGCGGGCTACTTCGTCGACAGCGCGGCCGCCGAACGCACCCGGGCGGAGATCGACCTGCTCGCCGCCATGCGCGACCAGGACGTCCGCAAGGTGGCCCTGCGGGCCAACGGCCTGAGCGTCGACAGCCTGAAGATGCTGTCCACCGTGATCGAGCAGGCCCGCAAGCTCGAAGGGCTCACCGCCGACGACCCCGCCCAGGACCTCGGCCTGAACCTGGACGACTGAACGCGGACGAACGAACGCGGACGGCCGCACGCGGACGGCCGCGCCGCGGGGCGCGGGCGCGGCGACCCCCGACCTCGAAGCGGAGTCGCGAACATGTCAGCATGGGGGCGCATCCAGCGGACTTCCGGGGCGGGGTCCGCCGCGGCCGACCACCCCCGACCGGCGCCACCAGAGTGAGGACATGGACCTTGAGCAGCTTCGCGCCGCGTGCGAGGCGCGCGTCGAGGCGCTCGGGCTCCCGCACCGCTTCAGCACCCGCGACCTGCGCGACGCCGTGGCCGAACAACGCGGACGCCCCATCATCCTGCGCCCCTTGAGCACCCTGGGCGCCGCGGACGCTCCGTGCGGCATCCGCCTGGAGACCCCGGACGCCGACCTGTTGTTCTACGAGGAGGCCACCTCCCCCCTCCACCAGAACCACATCCTCGCCCACGAGATCAGCCACATCATCTGCGACCACCCCGGCAGCCTGGAACTGGACCGGGACACCCTGCGCGCGATCGGGTTCGACCCCACCCTCGTGCAGCGCATGTCCGGTCGGACCAGCTACACCAGCGAGGACGAGCGCGAGGCCGAGGTGATGGCCAGCGTGATCCGACAGCTCATGTACCGGGGGCGCGAGGCCCCGTCGAGCCGGCCCGCCAGCGGCGCCGAGAGCTGGGACGCACTGTTCGCCGAGCCACACAGGAAGAAGCGCCACCGGAAATGATCGACATCCTCTTCTCGGGCACGGCCGTCGTGCTGCTGTGCTTCGCCGCCTACTGGGTGCGCGGACGCGGCGGGCACCGGCCCACGGGCAGTTGGGCGATGGCCGCACTGCTGACCTCGTTCGCCCTCGCCTTCGCCTCGTACGCCCCGGCCGTGGAGCGCGCGGTCGAATCGGTGGTCCCCCACGTCGCCCGGCTCCTCAGCAACTCCTTCACCCTGACGGCGGCCACCTCGGTGCTCGCCTTCCTCTTCCAGCTCAACCTGGACCGCGAGCGGGCCCATCGGCAGATTCGGCTGCGCGTCATCGCCCTCGCGCTCTGCGTCGCCGGCATGACCGCGTTCTTCGTCGCCGAGCAACTCACCGGCCGCAACCCCGCGTTGTACGCGTGCTACGTGCTCATCTACATCTCCTACCTGGGGTACACGGCCAAGGACTTCCTGCTCCAGACCTGGGCCCAGTCCACCCGTTCGACCCGCCGCAGTCAGCGCTGGGGCCTGCGCACGACCTCGGTCGGCTGCGGCTTCGCCCTCGTCTACGCGGCGTACAAGCTCTTCGCCCTGGTCTCCATCGGCCTCGGCCTCGGGCTCGTGCCCGACCACGCCCGGTGCTCGACCCTGGTGACCCCGCTGCGCTGCACGTTCAGCGTGACCGCGCCCGCCGTCGCCGTGCTCCTCATCACCCTCGGGCTCACCCTCCCCGCCCTGCTGTGGCCGCTCAGCCGACTGCGCCGCCGCCGCTGGGAACGCAACTCCTTCACCGCGCTGGAACCCCTGTGGCGCGAGGTCACCTCGGCGGTCCCCGAGGTCGTGCTGGACCCGGGCGCCACCGGCGCCGACGCCCACGACCTCGACTTCCACCTGCACCGCCGGGTCATCGAGATCAACGACTGCGTCCTGGCCCTGCGCCGCTACCGGCAGGCGTCGGTACGGGACGCGGCGGCCGCCGAGGTCGCGCGCAGGGGCGCGACCGACACCCCCGAGGGCGACGCCGAGGTGGAGGCCGCGGTCATCGCCGCGGCCGTCCGTGCCAAGCGTTCCGGCCTCCCCCTCGACGGCGAGGAGGCACCGCCCGCCGCCGGCACCCGCTCCCGCAAGGGCGACCTCCCGGCGGAGACCGCGTGGTTGCTGCTCGTGGCGGGCGCCCGCGCGGCCCACCCCGCGCGGCCGGAGCCCGAGACCGCGGGAGCGGGCTCGTGAGCGCCCCGCGCCAGGACCCGCTGCGCGACCCGCGCTTCTTCGCCGACCCCTACCCCACCTACGCCGGGCTGCGCGCGGACTGTCCCGTCCAACGGGTCCCCACCGGCTCCGGCGGACACCACTCGTACCTGATCACCGGGCACGCCGAGGCCCGCGAGGCGTTCACCGACCCCGGCCTGTCCAAGGACACGGTCCGCTTCTTCGCCGACAAGCCCTCGAACCGCGACCTGCACCCGGCGATCTCCCGCAACATGCTGGCGAGCGATCCCCCCGGGCACACCCGCCACCGGCGCGTGGCGACGCCCCTGTTCACCACGGGCCGCGTCCGGCAGCTGCGCCCGTTCATCACCCGCGTCGTCGACGACCTGACCGCCGCGTGGCGACCGGGAGACGAGGTCGACCTGGTGGCGGAGCTGGCGGTGCCCCTCCCGGTCACCGTCGTCTGCGAACTGCTGGGCGTGCCCGAGGCCGACCGCGCCACCCTCGCGGCCCATTCCCACGACCTCTTCGACGCGACCGACACCGCCCGCGTCGACGCCGCCTCGCACCACATCGGCGACTACCTCACCGACCTCGTCGACGCGGCCCGCGCCGCCCCGGGCGAGGGCCCGCTCCACTCGCTCGTGCGCGACTGCGCCGAGGGCGGCCTCGACCGGGACGAGACCGTCTCGCTGGCCGCCCTCCTGCTGGTCGCCGGGCACGAGACCACCACCCACCTCATCGGCAACGCCGCCTTGGCCCTGCTCCGCCACCCCGAGGCGTTCGACCGCCTGCGCCGGGACCCGGAGCTGATCCCCGGCGCCCTCGACGAACTGCTGCGCCACGACTCCCCGGTGAGCGTGGCCACCTTCCGGTACAGCACGCGGGACCTCCGGATCGGCGGGGTCGACATCCCGGCCGGCCACCCGGTGCTCATCGCCCCCGGCGCCGCGAACCGCGACCCGGCGGCGTTCCCCGACCCGGACCGCCTCGACCTCGACCGCGACGCCGGCGCCCACCTCTCCTTCGGCCACGGCATCCACCGCTGCCCGGGCGCCCCCCTGGCCCGCGCCGAAGCCGAAATCGCCCTCCGCGCCCTCCTGACCCGCTTCCCGAACACCCACCTGGCCGCCCCCGCCACCGACCCGACCTGGCGCCGGACCCGCCTCACCCGCGGCCTCACCGCCCTCCCCCTCACCCTGGCCTGACGGCGGCCCGATATCGCGCCCACCGACCACCGGGGGTCGGCCGACCCCTTGCGAAATGAATTCACATAACGCGGGAGGGCACAGAATTCCCCTTTCCACAAACCGAATAGAGGACGCGGGGCCACGCTTTCCCGAGCAAGTCAAGACTTACCTTCGCGGAAATTCGACCCTATGGTATGGCTCGAATCGAAGGAGCCCGTGTTGTCGAAGACGAATGACCCGGCCGTGCATGCGGTTGAATCCGAGCGCGCTCACGTGTCCTCCTTGTACGAGCTGCTCGGCGAGCGGCTCTCCGAGGCCCGGGCGAGCCGGGCGAGGGTGCTGAAGGCCCCGGCGAAGGGCGCCGGCGAGGCGTACGAGAGGGAGGTCGCCGCCGAGCGTCTGACCCGGGAGATCGACCGACTGGAGGGCGCCGGAAGGGGCCTGGTCTTCGGCCGCATCGACCGGACGGACGGCACGGCCCTGCGCATCGGGCGGATCGGACTGCACACGGAGGAGGACGATCTGCCGCTGCTCGTGGACTGGCGCGCGAGGGCGGCGCGGCCCTTCTACGAGGCGACACCGGTCCACCCGATGGACCTGCGCCGGCGCCGCCACCTGCGCCTCGAAGGACGCACGGTCGTCTCGGTGAGCGACGAGCTCCTCGACGGCACCGCCCCGACCGCCGAAGACGTCGTCGGCGACGGCCCGTTGACCGATGCCCTGGCGGCGCGCCGTACGGGCACGATGGGGACGGCCGTCGCCACGCTGCAGGCCGAGCAGGACGCGATCGTGCGCTCCGCCCACCGCGGGGTGACGGTGGTTCAGGGCGGCCCCGGCACCGGCAAGACGGTGGTCGCCCTGCACCGGGCGGCGTACGTCCTGTACGCGTTCCCGCGCGCCGCGGAAGAGGGCGTCCTGGTGGTCGGCCCGAACACCCGGTTCCTCGACTACATCTCCCAGGTCCTTCCCTCGCTCGGCGAGAACGACGTCGTCCTGGCGACCTGCGCGGAACTGGCCGGAGTGGCCACGGACGCGGTGGAGGCCTTCGACACGGCCCGCCTCAAGGGCGGTTGCGACCTCGCCGACGCCCTGGCCGCCCTGCTGCGCGGCCACCAGGCCCCCTCCGGCGGCTTCGCCGTGCGGGTCGGCCGGGAACGGGTCCACCTGCCCGCCGAGGAGGTCGCGGCGGCGCGCGAAGCGGCCCTCGCCGCCGCACCGGGGCACGACCCCGCGCGCCGGGTCTTCACGGAACTCCTGGTCGACGCCGTCGCCGACGCCATGCGACGGGACGTGGGCGACGTCCTCGACCGGATCGACGCGGACACCACCAGGATGACCGGCCTGGACCTCGACCGCTTCACGGGCGCCGCGGGGCGCCGCGTCGAAGGCGCGGCCGCACCGGGTCCCGTCCACGAACTGGACCTGGACGCCTTGCGATCCGACCTCCTCGACGACCCCGGCGTCGACCGGGCGGTCGAAGCGCTGTGGCCGCGGCTGACCCCCGACGACCTCGTGCGGATGCTCCTGACGAACGCCGGGGCCCTCGCCGAGCACCTGCCCCGGCTGACCGCCGGGGAACGCTCCCTCCTGCTGCGCGCCCCGGACGCCCCCTGGACCGATGCCGACGTACCGCTGCTGGACGAGGCGGCGAGCCTGGTCACCGGTCCGCCGGAGCGCACGTACGGGCACGTCGTCGTCGACGAGGCCCAGGAACTGGGCCCCATGCAGTGGCGGATGATCCTGCGCCGCTGCCCGTCCCGGGCGATGACCCTGGTGGGCGACTTCGCCCAGGCGGGCCCGGTCGCGACGGCGCGCGACTGGCACGAGGCGCTGGCCCCGCACATCGGCCCGCGCTTCAACCTCCATACGCTCAACGTCAGTTACCGCACCACCCAGGAGATCCTGGAGAGCGTACGGGACCTGCTCACCCGGATCGCCCCCGCCCAGCAGCCCACCCGCTCCCTGCGCGGCGGCGAGCCCCCGCGCACGGTGACCGCGCCCCCGCACGGCTCGCTCCCCGCCCTCGCCCGGGAACTCCACGCCCAGCGCACGGCCCACCCGGGCGAACTCCTCGGCGTGATCTGCGCGGACGCCAGGGTCGGCGAACTGACCGCCCACGGCATCACCGACCACGCCCGCGTCGTCCCGGTCTCCGAAGCCCGCGGCCTGGAATTCGACGGCGTCGTCGTCATGCACCCGGAGGAAATCATCGCCTCCCGCCCCGCCGGTGAAAGAGACCTCTACGTAGCCCTGACCCGAGCCACCAAACGCCTGTGCACCATCACCACCCGGCCCGCCTGAGCCTTTCCGTCCAGTAGGCCGGAGAATGCCTTTGACCAAGGCAATGAGGAAGAGAAAGGATCCGATGGTGACGGACCCGTACCCGGAGTTCCGCCTGCGGCTGCCGAACGGCGGCCCGCTGGCGCGCGGACGGCAGACCGACGAGATGGGGACGAACGGCAGCCGCCGGTTCGTCGTGGGCCCGGGTCAGCCCGTCCGGGCGGAAGCCGTACCGTCCTTCCCCAAGCGCGTGGCTTCCGCACACCGGCTCCGGGAGCAGCTCGTCGCCGAGGGCCGCATCAAGCGGACGACGACCTGGCCCGACTGCCTGGAGACGGCCGACACCATCACCTTCAACTCCTCCTCCGAAGCGGCGGCCGTCCTCACCGGGAGCAGCGCCAACGGATGGACGAGCTGGAAGACCGAGGACGGCCGACCGCTCGGCGACTTCATGCCCGATGCCTCCTGGGGCCCGAACCGCGCGTGGCTGGTGCGCGGCTCCAACGTCACCGGCGTCGACCTCGTCCAGCGCCTGTGGCTGCCCGAGGGCAGGGTCACCCTGGCCGCCTCCCGCCTGCGGCAGGGGGTGGGGACGGGCATCAGCAAGGAGCGGGTCCGCACCCTCGTCCAGGAGGACTACGGGTCCACGGCGACCTACAGCCAGAAGCAGGACCTGGTGGAGGAGCTGCACGCCTTCCTGTCCCGGATGAAGCCCGGGGACACCCTCTGCACGATCTCCGGCGGGCGGCTGTACCTCGGGGAGATCACCGGGGAGGTCGAGCAGACCGAGTCCGAGGACCACCGCGCCAACCTGCGCCGACCGGTGACCTGGCAGGAGCAGGGATACGCGTACGACGAGTTGCCCGAGGAGCTCCAGCAGAAGCTGTCCGTCCAGCACGACGTGGTGGAACTGACGACCGTGCAGGCCGTCCTCGACGGTCTCGGGCTCACGGACGAGGAGCTGGCCGACGAGGCCGAGGCGCTGGAGCGGGATCCGGGCGCGGAGGTCCCGGCCATCGCCGCCCGGCGGGAGCTGGAGCTGCCGGAGCCGACCGACGAGCTGGCCGCCGAACTGCTGGTGCACCGGACCGACTGGCTGCGGGAGGTCCGGGACCTGCTGTGGGACGAGCGTCAGCTCGTGCTGTACGGGCCGCCCGGCACCGGCAAGACCTACCTGGCGCTGAAGCTGGCCGAGTTCCTCGGCGGCGGACCGGAACAGGTCAAGCTGGTGCAGTTCCATCCCTCCTACGCCTACGAGGACTTCCTGGAGGGGTTCCGCCCGCGGGAGGACCCCGAGACCCGTGAGGTCGCGTTCCGGCTGACCGCCGGCCCGCTGCGCGAGCTGGCCGACCTGGCGTCCCGGGAGGGCAACCGGCACGTCCCGCACTTCCTGATCATCGACGAGATCAACCGGGCCAACCTCGCCAAGGTCTTCGGCGAGCTGTACTTCCTCCTGGAGTACCGCAACAAGTCGGTCCGACTGCCCTACTCCGGCGACGACTTCGCGCTGCCCCCGAACCTGTTCGTCATCGGCACCATGAACACCGCGGACCGCTCGATCGCCCTCGTGGACGCGGCGATGCGGCGCCGGTTCGCGTTCGTGGAGCTGTCCCCGCGCACCGAGCCCACCAGCGGGCTGCTGGGGCGCTGGCTCGACTCCAAGGGGCTGGACCCCGAACCGACCGAGCTGCTGAGCGCGCTCAACGCGCGCATCGAGGACCCGGACTTCCGGATCGGGCCGTCGTACCTGATGAAGAAGGGCGTCCATCGGGACGGCGGCCTGGAGCGCACCTGGCGGACGAAGATCCTCCCGCTGCTCGAAGAGCACCACTACGGGGAGGGCGTGGACATCGAGAAGCGGTACGGGCTCGACGCACTGCGCCGATCGCTGCCCCGGCGGCCCGCGCCCGAACCGCTCGCGTGAGCCGGGTCGTCGAGCTCGTCGAGCACGCCCCGGCCACCAGCCACGTCCTGCCGGACGCCGTCGGCCGGGCACTGGCCGAGGCCCGGATCGTCGACGCCTCCCCCGACCCGTACGCGCCGGGCCGGTGGCTGCTGCGGGCCGGGAGCAAGGTCGGCGCGGTGTCCGTGGGCGCAGCGGACGGCGAAGCACCGGTCACCGTCCGCGTCACGCCCAAGGTGCCCGTCGCCCGGCTGTTCTTCCTGCTCGGCCACAGCCTCGCCCCGAAGGACCCCTGGCAAGAGGGCCGGGTCGAGGTGGACGACCGGCGCGAGCTGCTGCCCGCGCTGGCGCACGCCGTGGAGCGGCAGATCGCCGCGGCCCTGCGCCGCGGGCTGCTCCAGGGCTACCGGTCGACCGAGGAGAGCGCCCTCGTGGTGCGGGGGCGGATCCGCGAAGCCGACCAGATACGGCGCCGCTTCGGGGCGGCGCTGCCGGTCGAGGTGGTGTACGACGAGTTCACCACCGACATCCCGGAGAACCGCATCCTGCGCGCCGCCGTGGAGCGGCTGCTGCGCCTGCCCGGCGTACCGCCCGAGGTCCGCCGGCGTCTGCTGCACCAGCGCACCCGCCTCGCCGACGCCACTCCCCTGATCGCCGGTCGGCCGCTGCCCGCCTGGCAGCCCTCGCGCCTCAACACCCGCTACCGGCCCGCCCTGCACCTGGCCCGTGCCGTGCTCGCCGGGTCCTCGCCCGAGCACGCCCGCGGCGGGCTGCGCATCGACGGATTCCTCTTCGACATGAACAAGCTCTTCGAGGACTTCGTGACGGTCGCCCTGCGCGAGGCGCTGCGCGGCTCGGAGTGCACCGGCGCCCTCCAGGATCCGCACCACCTCGACGAGGCGGACGCGATCCGGATGAAGCCGGACCTCGTGGTGTACCGGCCCGACGGCACCCCGCTCGCGGTCGCCGACGCCAAGTACAAGGCCGAGAAGCGGGACGGCTATCCGGACGCCGACCTGTACCAGATGCTCGCCTACTGCACCGCGCTGGGACTGCGCGAGGGACATCTGATCTACGCGAAGGGAAACGCCCCGCACGCCGCCCACCGCGTCCGGCACGCGGGCATCGTCCTCCACCAGCACGCCCTGGACCTGGACCAGGAACCGACCGCCCTCCTGGCCGACATCGCCTCCCTGGCCCACCACCTGGTCACCGCACCGCCCCCATGACCGAACGCCCCCGAAAGAGCCCGACCCCCGAGGACCCGGACCCCCGGATCAGCCGGCCTTCGCGATGGGCTCCAGGATCGCCACGCACTCCACGTGGTGGGTCATCGGGAAGAGGTCGAAGACGCGCATCGTGCGGACCTTGTAGCCGTTGTCCTTGAAGTACGCCAGGTCGCGGGCCAGGGCCGCCGGGTCGCAGGCGACGTAGGCGATGCGGCGCGGGGAGAGGCCGGCCAGGTGGCGGACGGTCTGCTTGCCGGCGCCCGCGCGGGGCGGGTCCAGGACGATCAGGTCGCACTCGCTGATCTTGGTGCGCGGCAGGACCTGCTCGACCTTGCCGTGCTCGATGCGGACGCGCTCCATGTCCTGGAGGTTGTGCCGGGCGTCCTCGACCGCGCGCTTCGTGGACTCGATGCCGAGCACCGCGCCCGTGTCGCCGAGCCGCTCGGCCAGGGCGCCCGCGAAGATGCCGACGCCGCAGTAGAGGTCGAGGGCCATCTCGCCCTTGCGCGGCATCAGGCCCTGCATGACGGCCTTGACCAGGGTGTCGGCCGCCTGCGGGTGGATCTGCCAGAAGCCGCCCATGCCGACGCGGTAGGTGCGGCCGTCGGAGCGCTCGCGGACGAAGGCGCGGCCGTGGACGCGGTGGACGCCGCCGTCCTTCTCCTCGACCCGCAGGACCGAGACGGGCTTGTCCAGCTCGACCAGCGGCAGGCGGCCGCCGGGCTGCGGGGTGAGGACGACCTGGCGGTCCCCGGAGCCGGAGGCCGCGATGGCCTCGACGGCGGCCAGCTGGGGCCACTCGCGCTTCTCGATGCCCAGCTCGGTGACGCCCGGGGAGGCGATCAGGCACTGGTCGACCGGCTGGATGTCGTGCGAGCGGTGCTTGCGCAGGCCCGCGCGGCCGTCCTCGTCGATCGCGAACTGCACCCGGGTGCGCCAGGCGGGGACCTGTCCGGCGGGCAGCTTGTCGCCCTCGGCGGGCAGGACCGTACCGTCCCAGCCGGCCTCTTCGGGGGTGAGCCCGGCCAGGCGCTGGAGCTGCTCGGCCACCACCTCGCCCTTGAGGCGGCGCTGGGCGCCGGGCTTGGCGTGCTGCCAGTCGCAGCCGCCGCACTTGCCCGGGCCGGCGTAGGGGCACGGGGCCTCGATGCGGTCCTTGGAGGCTTCAAGCACGGTCACCGCGTCGGCGCGCAGGAAGCGGGAGTCCTCGTCGCCCTCGGTGACCTTCGCGATGATCTTCTCGCCGGGCAGGGTGTGCCGGACGAACAGGACCCGTCCCTCGGCGGTACGGGCGATGCAGTGGCCGCCGTGGGCTACGGCGCCGACCTCGACCTCGTACTCTTCCCCGACCAGTGACTTCTTCGTCTCGTTCTGCTCGGTCATGTCGGGGGAACTCCAAGGATCAAGGGCGAGATGTGCAAGGTCGTACGGGAGCGCACGAGAACGGCCGGACAGCCGACCCACCAGTTTACGTGGATCTCGTCCGGCCGTTCACCAACCATCGGGCTACTTCGACGCCGCGTCCTTGTCCTTCGACTTCGGCGGCCGGGGCGGGCGCGGCGTGTCCACGGGACCGCGGCGCACCGCACCCGGGGCGTTCCAGTCCTGCCGCCGCTTGGCGCGCTTCTTCGCCAGCTCGGAGGACTCCAGCTGGTAGGGCACCGAGGTGACCATCACACCGGGGGTGAAGAGCAGTCGGCCCTTGAGCCGCAGCGCGCTCTGGTTGTGCAGCAGGTGCTCGTACCAGCGTCCGACGACGTACTCCGGGATGTAGACGCTGACGGCGTCGCGCGGGTTCTCGCTGCGCAGCCCCTTCACGTACTCCACCACCGGCCGGGTGATCTCCCGGTACGGCGAGTCGAGGATCTTGAGCGGAACGTTGATCCCGCGCCGCTCCCACTCCTGGCGCAGCGCCTTCGTCTCCACCGGGTCGACGCTGATGCTGAGCGCCTCCAGGGTGTCCGAGCGGGTCAGCTTGGCGAAGGCCAGGGCCCGCAGCGTGGGCTTGTGGACCTTGGAGACCAGGACGATCGAGTGGATCCGGGACGGTCGCACGCTGTCCTCGGAGGGCCCGTCGGCCGCCGCGATCTCCGCGGAGACCCGGTCGTAGTGCTTGCGGATCGCGGTCATCGTGCCGTAGAAGATCACCATTCCGAGCAGGGCGACCCAGGCGCCGTGCGTGAACTTGGTGGCGAGCACGACGACCAGCACCAGCCCCGTGAAGATCGCACCGAAGGTGTTGATCGCCCGGGAGCGGTGCATCCGGCGGCGGGCCGCCGTGTCCTTCTCGGTCCGCAGGTGGCGGTTCCAGTGCCGGACCATGCCGATCTGGCTGAGCGTGAAGGAGACGAACACGCCGACGATGTAGAGCTGGATGAGCTTCGTCGAGTCGGCGTCGTAGATCCACACCAGCAGCATCGCGGCCCCGGCGAGCAGCACGATGCCGTTCGAGAAGGCGAGCCGGTCACCGCGGGTGTGCAGCTGGCGCGGCAGGTACCGGTCCTGGGCCAGGATCGAGCCGAGCAGCGGGAAGCCGTTGTACGCGGTGTTGGCGGCCAGGAAGAGGACGAGCGCGGTGGCCGCGGCGAGCACGATGAACAGGAAGCTGCCGTTGCCGAAGACGGCCTCGGCGACCTGGGAGATCACCGGGTGCTGGACGAATCCGGAGCCGACCGGGACGCCCTTGTCGAGCAGGTCGCTGGCCGGCGTCTCGGCCATCTTCACGTCGGTGGCCATGGCCAGGCCGATGATGCCGCAGAACATGGTCACGGCCAGGCCGCCCATGAGGGCGAGGGTGGTCGCGGCGTTCTTGCTCTTGGGCTTGCGGAAGGCGGGGACGCCGTTGCTGATGGCCTCGACGCCGGTGAGCGCGGCGCAGCCGGACGAGAAGGCCCGTAGCAGCAGGAACACCAGCGCGAAGCCCGCCAGGCCCTGGTGCTCGGCCTTGATCTCCAGATGGGCCGTCGGGGCCTCCATCGTGTCGCCCATGACGAGGCCGCGCCAGGCGCCCCAGGCGATCATCACGAATACCGCGCCGACGAAGATATAGGTCGGGATCGCGAAGAGATTCCCGGATTCCTTCACTCCGCGCAGATTCATCAGCGTGAGCAGCAGAATCATGATCATCGCGGCGAGCACTTTGTGCTCGATGACGAAATCGACGGCGGAGCCGAGGTTCTCGACGCCGGAGGAGATGGAGACGGCGACGGTCAGGACGTAGTCGACCAGCAGGGCGCTGGCCACGGTGAGGCCCGCCTTGGGGCCGAGGTTGGTGTTGGCGACCTCGTAGTCGCCGCCGCCGCTCGGGTAGGCGTGGACGTTCTGCCGGTAGGAGGCGACGACGGTGAACATCAGCACGACCACCGCCACCGCGATCCACGGGCTGAAGTGGTACGCCGACACGCCCGCGATCGACAGGACCAGCAGTACCTCGCCAGGGGCATATGCCACTGAGGAGAGCGGGTCGGAGGCGAAGACGGGTAGGGCGATCCGCTTGGGGAGGAGCGTTTCTCCGAGGCGGTCGCTGCGTAGCGCCCGGCCGATCAGGATCCGTTTGGGCACGTCGGTCAGTTTGGACACGCAGAGGATCGTAAGCGTTGGGAAATTCCGCTGGCCAACCACCACCCCCAGGTCGGCGTATTTGCAGACCACAGGACCCCAACAGACGACACTGGGGTCACACTGGTGACCGCCCGTGTGTAGCTTGGGCCACGGTCTGAGACCCTGTTAAGCCTGAGCAGGTAACAAGGCTGGCCCCCGCGGAACCTTGAAGGAACGCCGACGGAACTCCGAGGGAACCCCCACGGAAGCCCGACGGAGGCCCGGAAGCGATCCGCGGCAGGCCGCCAGCCGCCGACAGCCGGAAGGACGGCCGTGCACATCGTCATTATGGGCTGCGGAAGGGTGGGCTCCGCCCTCGCGCAGACCTTGGAGCAGCAGGGGCACACGGTCGCCGTGATCGACCAGGACCCCACCGCGTTCCGCCGGCTGGGGGCGTCCTTCGGCGGCCGCCGCGTCACGGGCGTCGGCTTCGACCAGGACACCCTGCGCGAGGCCGGCATCGAGGAGGCGGGGGCGTTCGCCGCGGTCAGCAGTGGTGATAATTCCAACATCATCGCCGCCCGGGTGGCCCGCGAGATGTTCGGCATCGAGAACGTCGCCGCCCGCATCTACGACCCCAAGCGCGCCGAGGTCTACCAGCGTCTGGGCATCCCCACCGTCGCGACCGTGCGGTGGACCGCCGACCAGATGCTGCGCCGGCTGCTGCCGTCCGGGGCCGAGCCGCTGTGGCGCGACCCGAGCGGCGGGGTCCAGCTCGCCGAGGTGCACACCTCCGCCGCCTGGATCGGGCACAAGGTGAGCAACCTGCAGGAGGAGACCGGCGTGCGCGTCGCGTTCCTCACCCGACTGGGCGAGGCGATGCTGCCGACTTCCCAGACCGTGCTCCAGGAAGGCGACCTCGTCCACGTGATGATGCGCACGGACGAGATCGAGAAGGTCGAGGCGGCCTTCGCCGAGGGCCCCGAGGAGGCACACGCATGAGGGTCGCGATCGCCGGTGCAGGCGCCGTGGGCCGCTCCATCGCGGGCGAACTGCTGGAGAACGGGCACGAGGTCCTCCTCGTCGACAAGGCGCCGACCGCCATCTCGGTGGAGCGGGTGCCGCAGGCCGAGTGGCTGCTGGCCGACGCCTGCGAGATCACCTCGCTGGACGAGGCCGCGCTCCAGCGCTGCAACGTGGTCATCGCGGCCACCGGTGACGACAAGGTGAACCTCGTCGTCTCGCTGCTCGCGAAGACCGAGTACGGGGTGCCGCGCGTGGTGGCCCGCGTCAACAACCCGAAGAACGAGTGGCTCTTCAACGAGGCCTGGGGCGTGGACGTCGCCGTCTCCACCCCGCGCCTGATGTCGGCCCTGGTCGAAGAGGCGGTGAGCGTCGGCGATCTGGTCCGGCTGCTGCGCTTCAGCCACGGCGACGCCAACCTCGTCGAGCTGACCCTGCCGCCGGAGTCCCCGGTCGCCGGGACCCAGATCAGCGAGATCAGCTGGCCCGAGGACACCTCCCTGGTCACCATCATCCGCGGCAACCGGGTGCTGACCCCGCACCCGGAGGAGACCCTGGAGTCCGGCGACGAACTCCTCTTCGTGGCCGCCCAGGCCCGCGAGGAGCAGCTGGAGGAACTCCTCCAGGCCCGCCGCTGACGAAGTACGGCCCCGACGGGAAGGGGCGGGCGGCCCGAAGGC
>NZ_JBHWLC010000115.1:0-20063 GCF_042730635.1 Streptomyces sp. NPDC059917 | reverse complement strand
GCGCCTCCGGCGGCGCCTCAAACGCCGGCGAGGCTGAACTTGGCCAGGCCCGACCCCCGGACGCCACACGCGGCGCCTCAAGCGCCCGGCGGGGCCAAGCGGCGGCGGAAACGCGTCCGGGGCCGGACAACCGCTTCGCGCGGTGTCCGGCCCCGGACGGGCCCCCGTGGTCTCACACGGGAGGCGGGGTCACTTCTTGCGCCGACGCCCGCCGGACGCCTTCTGCGCCTTGCGCCGCTCCGCCCGAGTCATCCCGTCGCCGGAACCCTCGGCCCCGTCGGCGTCGAAGTCGCCCTCGACCACGCCGCCCTCCCCGTCCACCGTGGGAGCGGAGAAGTGCAGCCGGTCGGGCCGCTGCGGCGCGTCCAGACCCTTGGCCCGGATCTCCGGCTTCGCCAGCGACGGACCCGCGTCCTGCACCGGAACCTCCTCGACCTGCTGCTCGACCTGGACCTCCAGGTTGAACAGGTAGCCGACGGACTCTTCCTTGATGCCGTCCTGCATGGCGTTGTACATGTCGAAGCCCTCGCGCTGGTACTCGACCAGCGGGTCCTTCTGGGCCATCGCCCGCAGGCCGATGCCCTCCTGCAGGTAGTCCATCTCGTACAGGTGCTCGCGCCACTTGCGGTCCAGCACCGACAGCACCACGCGCCGCTCCAGCTCGCGCATGACGTCGGAGCCGAGCTGCGTCTCGCGCGCCTCGTACTGCTCGTGGATGTCGTCCTTGACGGACTCCGCGATGAACTCGGCCGTGATCCCGGCCCGGTCGCCCGCCGCCTCTTCCAGCTCCTCGACCGTCACCTTGATCGGGTAGAGCTGCTTGAAGGCGCCCCACAGGCGCTCCAGGTCCCACTCCTCCGCGAAGCCCTCGACCGTCTCGGCCGTGATGTAGGCGTCGATGGTGTCGTCCATCATGTGGCGGACCTGCTCCTGGAGGTCCTCGCCCTCCAGGACGCGGCGGCGCTCGCGGTAGATGACCTCGCGCTGGTTGTTGAGGACCTCGTCGTACTTCAGGACGTTCTTGCGCGTCTCGAAGTTCTGGGTCTCGACCTGCGACTGCGCGGACGCGATCGCCCGGGTCACCATCTTGTTCTCGATCGGCACGTCGTCCGGCACGTTCGCCATGGCCATGACGCGCTCGACCATCTGCGCCTTGAACAGGCGCATCAGGTCATCGCCCAGCGACAGGTAGAAGCGGGACTCGCCCGGGTCGCCCTGACGGCCGGAGCGGCCGCGCAGCTGGTTGTCGATGCGGCGCGACTCGTGCCGCTCGGTGCCCAGGACGTAGAGCCCGCCGAGGTCCTTGACCTCTTCGAACTCGGCCTTGACGGCCGCCTCCGCCTTGGTCAGCGCCGAGGGCAGGGCGTGCGCCCACTCCTCGATGTGCTCCTCCGGGTCCAGGCCCTGCTGGCGCAGCTCGGCCTCGGCGAGGTCGTCCGGGTTGCCGCCGAGCTTGATGTCGGTACCGCGACCGGCCATGTTCGTGGCGACCGTGACGGCGCCGCGACGGCCGGCCTGGGCGACGATCGAGGCCTCGCGCTCGTGCTGCTTCGCGTTCAGCACCTCGTGCGGGATGCCGCGCTTGGAGAGCTGCTGCGAGAGGTACTCGGACTTCTCGACCGAGGTGGTGCCGACCAGGATCGGCTGGCCCTTCTCGTGCTTCTCCGCGATGTCGTCGACGACGGCGGCGAACTTGGCGACCTCGGTGCGGTAGATCAGGTCGGCCTGGTCCTTGCGGACCATGTCCCGGTTGGTCGGGATCGGGACGACGCCGAGCTTGTAGATCTGGTGGAACTCGGCGGCCTCGGTCATGGCCGTACCGGTCATGCCCGAGAGCTTCGAGTACAGGCGGAAGAAGTTCTGCAGGGTGATCGTGGCGAGGGTCTGGTTCTCGTCCTTGATGTCCACCCCTTCCTTCGCCTCGATCGCCTGGTGCATGCCCTCGTTGTAGCGGCGACCCGCGAGGATGCGGCCGGTGTGCTCGTCGACGATCATGACTTCGCCGTCGATGACGACGTAGTCCTTGTCGTTCTTGAACAGTTCCTTGGCCTTGAGGGCGTTGTTCAGGTATCCGACGAGCGGGGTGTTCACCGACTCGTAGAGGTTGTCGATGCCGAGCCAGTCCTCGACCTTGGCGACACCGGCCTCGTGGATGGCGACCGTGCGCTTCTTCTCGTCGACCTCGTAGTCGCCGGTCTCCTCGATGCCCTTGAGCGGCTGGCCGGGCTCGCCCTTCTTCAGGCGGGTCACCAGCTTCGCGAAGTCGCCGTACCACTTGGTGGCCTGGTCGGCCGGACCGGAGATGATCAGCGGCGTACGGGCCTCGTCGACCAGGATCGAGTCGACCTCGTCGACCACGGCGAAGTTGTGGCCGCGCTGGACCAGCTCGTCCTTCGACCACGCCATGTTGTCGCGCAGGTAGTCGAAGCCGAACTCGTTGTTCGTGCCGTAGGTGATGTCCGAGTTGTACTGTTCGCGGCGCTGCGCGGGCGACATGTTCGCCAGGATGCAGCCGACCTCGAGGCCGAGGAACTTGTGGACCCGGCCCATCATCTCGGAGTCGCGCTCGGCCAGGTAGTCGTTCACCGTGATCAGGTGGACGCCCTTGCCGGACATCGCGTTCAGGTACGCGGGCAGGGTGCCGACGAGGGTCTTGCCCTCACCGGTCTTCATCTCGGCCACGTAGCCGAGGTGGAGTGCGGCGCCGCCCATGATCTGGACGTCGTAGTGCCGCTGGCCGAGGACGCGCTTGGCGGCCTCGCGCACCGTCGCGAAGGCCTCGGGCAGCAGGTCGTCCAGGCTCTCGCCGTCCTGGAAGCGCTGCTTGTACTCATCCGTGAGCGCCCGCAACTCGGCGTCGGAGAGGTTGACGAAGTCCTCTTCGATGGAGTTGACCTGGTCCGCGATGCGGTGCAGTTTGCGCAGGATCTTGCCTTCGCCTGCACGCATGAGCTTGTTGAAGACGGACACCGAGGTTTGTCTCCTTGCCGGTCGGGCCTGGGCACTGTTCGTACACGGGCACGGCAGGTGGACCCCACCGCAACGGCCATCGTAAGCGAGGACGTGGTCACGCCGGGAGGTCCGCCGTATCCGCAGGGCGGCTGGCACCCGCAGGGACAACGGACGGGGGGCACGGAAGGTGCCGGTGTGGGGTGAAAACTGTTCGCCCGCGCACGGCGGACCGCACAGAATCACCGGATGGAACCGAGCACGTTGATCACCGAGCGCCTCGTACTGCGCGCGCACCGGCCCGCCGACGTCCCGGAGGTGCACGCCGCCTGCCAGGACCCGGCCATCCAGCAGTGGATACCGGTGCCCGTCCCCTACGAGGTCAAGGACGCCGAGACCTACGTGACGGAGTCCGCGCCGCGCGGCTGGCGCGAGGACACCGAGTACAACTTCGCGGTCCGGCTCGGGGCGGACGGCCCGCTCGTGGCCACCCTCGGCCTGCACGCCCGGGGCGCCTTCGCGCACGAGATCGGCTACTGGTCGGTGGCCGGGCACCGCGGCCGCGGCTACATGACCGAAGCCGTCACCGCCGTCGCCCGCTGGGCCTTCACCGAGGTGGGCTGCGTCCGCCTGGTCTGGCGCGCCGGGATCGCGAACGCCGCCTCCCGCGCCGTCGCCGAGAAGTGCGGCTTCGTCGTCGAGGGCGTCCAGCGCGCGGGCATGGAGCACCGCGGGACCCTGCGGGACTGCTGGATCGGCGCGCTCCTCCCCTCCGACCTGGGCCTCCCCTCGCGGCTGCCCTACCTCCCCGACCCCCGGCGCGACGCCTGAGCCCGGCGCGCGACCGGCCGACCGGGCCGGTCTGTCAGTGGCGCCCCCTACGCTGCGGAGCATGACCTCCGCCACCGTGTCCCTGTCCGCCGCCGAGGCCCGCAGGATCGCCCTGCGCGCGCAGGGGTTCCTCGGCGCCCCCGACCGCAAGGGCGGTGTGCGCGGCCTCCTGCGGCACCTGGGCGCCGTACAGCTGGACACCATCTCGGTGCTGGCCCGCTCGCACGAGCTGATCCCGTACGCGCGCCTGGGCGCGGTGGACCGGTCCGCGGTGGAGGCCGCGTACTGGTCGGGGAACCACGCCTTCGAGTACTGGTCCCACGCGGCCTGCATCCTGCCGATCGAGGAGTGGCCGCACTTCGCCTTCCGCCGCCGGGCGCGCCGGGCCCGCGGCCACCGCTGGCACGTCCTGGCGGAGAAGGAGCGTTCGACGAAGGCGGTCCTGGACCGGCTGCGCGCCGACGGCCCGCTCACCTCCACCGAGTTGGGCGGCGCGAAGAACGGCGGCGAGTGGTTCGAATGGTCCGAGAGCAAGATCGCGGTGGAGTGGCTGCTCGACATCGGTGAGGTGGTCTGCACCGAGCGGCGCGGCTGGAAGCGGGTCTACGACCTGCCCGAGCGGGCGGTCCCGGACGCCCTGCTGCACGACGACCTGGACGACACCGAGTGCCTGCGCCGCCTGGTCGCGCTCGCGGGGCGGTCCCTGGGCGTGGGCACCCGCAGCGACATCGCCGACTACCACCGCCTCAAGAACGACCAGTTCGACGCGGTGGTCGCGGACTCCGGACTGGTCCCGGTCGAGGTCGAGGGCTGGTCCAAGCCGGCCTGGGCCGACCCGGCCGCCCTGGCCACCACCCCCCGCGGGCGCCACCGCACGACGCTGCTCTCGCCCTTCGACTCGCTGATCTGGGAGCGCCCCCGGACGGAGCGGATCTTCGGCTTCACCCATCGGCTGGAGGCCTACGTGCCCAAGCCCCGCCGGATCCACGGGTACTTCGCCATGCCGCTGCTGGCCGGCGGCCTGCTCCAGGGCCGGGTGGACCCGGGCCGCGAGGGCAGGACCCTGGTGGCCCGCCAGCTCTCCCTGACCACCCCCGCCGCGGCCCGCCCGATGGCCGAGGCACTGCGCGAGGCGGCGTCCTGGGTGGGCTGCGACGAGGTCCGGGTGGAGCGGGCGCAGAGCCCCGCGGAGGCGGCCGCCGTCACGGCGGAGCTGGCCGCCCTGTGACCGCCCCGGCCCGGCCGCCGGAGGGCGTCCGGGCCCGTCGGGTCAGCGGATCTCGAGGATCTTCTCGCGCATCGCGTAGACCACGGCTTCCATCCGGGAGTGCAGCTGGAGCTTCTCCAGGATGTTGCGGACGTGGTTCTTCACGGTGTTCTCGGAGATGAACAACTCCTTGGCGATGTCCCGGTTGTTCATCCCGGTCGCCACCAGCTTGAGCACCTCCAGCTCGCGGTCCGTCAGCCGCGGCGCGGGCACCAGCCGCCGCTCGTCGGTGCGCTGGATCATCGACTTGAACTCGGTCAGCAGCTTCGACGCCATGGAGGGGCTGATCTGCGACTGCCCGTCGGCCACGGCGCGGATCGCGGTGGCGACCTCGTCCGTGGAGATCTCCTTGAGCAGGTAGCCGGTCGCCCCGGCCTTGATCGCGTCGTAGAGGTCGGCCTCCTCGTCGCTGATCGTCAGCATGATGATCTTCGTGGAGGGGGCCACCTCCTTGATCGAGGTGCACGCCTCGATGCCGCCGCGCCGGGGCATCCGCACGTCCATCAGCACGATGTCCGGCAGCAGGTCCGCGGCCTTGTCCACCGCCTCCGCGCCGTCCCCGGCCTCGCCGACGACCTGGATGTCCTCCTCCTGCGCGAGGACGATCTCCAGCCCGCGCCGGAAGAGGGCGTGGTCGTCGACCACGAGCACACGGATCGGTTCACCGCCCGGGCCGGTCCGGCAGTCCGCACCGTCGTCAGCGCGTGCCGGTCCGAAGCTGTCCGCCATCGTTCCTCCCCCTGCAAGGCCGTGGCCCGAATTCATGTGTGGCGCCGCCGCACGCGGCGCCCTGCGTCAACCCGGCGCAGTCGGACGCCGGCTGACTGCCCGACATGATTCCATGCCCGGGCCTGCGGGCGGGGGTTGCCCAGGTGCATACGGGTGCCCCCGGCGACGAACGAGCGTCACCGGGGGCACTTCGAAGGACCGTCAGCCGCCGAGGGCTCCACCGGCTCCACCAGGCGATTCCTCCGTGCTGGAGGCACCGTCGGGGTTCACGTGAATGACGCCGTAGTCGTATGCGTGACGTCGGTAGACAACACTGGGCAACTTCGTTTCGGAGTCGACGAACAGATAGAAGTCGTGGCCGACCAGCTCCATTTCGTACAGGGCCTGGTCGAGCGACATGGGCGCGGCCGAGTGCGTCTTCTCGCGCACGATCAGCGGGCCTTCGCCCTGCACTTCGAGCGATCCGATCCGAGTGGTCGGAACCGCGTCCGCCTTCTCCTCGGTGACCGGCTCGCCGTTCCCGTTCAGCTGCGCGACGCCCGGTACGACATCGGCGACCTCGGCCGCCGAGAGTCGACCGCTGCCGCGGCGGTTGTGGCGCTTGTCGTGCTGCTTGCGCAGTCGGGCCTCGAGCTTGTCCTGGGCCAGGTCCAGCGCCGCATAGGGGTCTGCGGCGGCCGCCTCGGCCCGGATCACGGGACCCCGCGAGCGAAGGGTGATCTCCACGCGGTCGGAACGGTCGGCCTGACGCGGGTTGTGTTCCTTGGACACCTCGACGTCCAAGCTGATCACCTTGGCGTCGAGCCTCTGGATCCGCTCCGGATTCAGCTTCTCGGCCACGTGCTTGCGGAACCGCTCGGGCACTTCGGTCTTGCGGCCCTTGACGACGATGTCCACGCAGAACTCCGTTCCCGGATAGCTCCGCCTCAGCGGCGAAGCGTCTCCCTTTTGCACCAGGCCCCGATGTTCACCGGAGCCTCGGACTTGGCGACTTTCACCTCCTCCTCCCCCATCGGCAAGATCACCACCCCACCGACGTTGGAGTCGAGGGGCACGCCTGCCCGATGCGGAGAAGCTCCGAAGCGCGAGTTCCTCTTCAACCGAACATATCCCTCTTCGCCGGTTGTCGGCACCCGCTACCGGAACGTACCTCCGTTCAGGTGGCCATTCCCTCGTACTACCTGCAACGATGCGCCTTCCCACTCAGTTCCAAATCTATTCACCCATTTTTTGCTCTGTTCGAGTCGAAAGACCCCACCGGGGCGGCCACCACGGCCGCGCGCGGCCCCTCGGGACGGCCGCCGACCGCGCGCAGCGCGCGGGCCGCCTCCGCGAGGGTGGCTCCGGTGGTGATCAGGTCGTCCACGAGCACGATCCGTGCCCCCTCCAGCAGCCGCGCGCCACCGGGTCGCACCTCCAGGGCCCCGGCCAGGTTCTCCCGCCGCTGCCGGGCCCCCAGGCCCGCCTGGTCCGCCACCGGTCGCCGCTGGCGCAGTACGGGCGCCACCCGCGCCGGGATCCCGCCCCGGCGCAGTCGGGCCGAGGCCGCCAGCGCGATCCTGCGCGCCGGATCGTGCCCGCGCGCCCGCACCTGCCACCGCGACGAGGGCACCGGCACCAGGACCAGGCCCGCCCGGTCCCCGTCCCCGCCGCCCGACCGGACGGCCGCGGCCAGCGCCCCGCCGAGCACCCCGGCCAGCTGGAGCGCCCCGCGCTCCTTGTGGGCGAGCAGCACCGCCCGTACGCCGTCCGCGTACCCGGCGCCGGCGTGCACCACGGGCAGCCCCGGCGGCTCCGGACGCGGCCGCACGACCCCCGCCCCGCCCCCGCTCAGCCCTCCCCGACACTCCGCGCACACCACCTCGCGCCCCGCCCCGCACCCCGCACACCGCGCGGGCAGGACGAGCCCCGCCACCTCCCCCCACCACCCCATCGCCCCACTCTCCCGCACTCCAACCCCGCCCCACACCCCCTGTGGACAACCACGACGGCGGAGACACGGGCTCCCCCTCCGCAGGGGTGGTGGGGCCGTGCCGGGGTGCGGTGTCCCCGCAGGCCGAGCGGTCACCACCGCCCACGCACTCCGAGAGCCCCGAGCCCGCGAGCCGAGGAGACACCGCACCCCGGCACGGCCCCACCACCCCGACCCCCCGACCGGCCCCGACCGGTCCCGACCGGCCCCAACTCCGGCCCCGGCCCCGGCCCCCGGAGGACCTAGCCGGGATACACCGGCCCCTTGCCCCCCGCCGCCGCCGTGCGCCACTGCGCACCCGGCGGCAGCCACACGATGCCGTCCTCCTCGGAGCGCCCGACCACCGGCTTCTTCTCGTCCTCCGACGCCGCGACCTCCGTCAGCCCGGTCGCCCCCGGCAGGCTCGCCGCGACCATCGACCCGTCGGCCAGCACGTAGCGCGCCTGCACCACCCCGCCGTTCTCGCGCCCGATGACCAGCAACCGCCCGCGCGGGGCCCAGCTCATCGCCGTCACGCTCGCCATCTGCGGCGCAGCCGGACGCAGTTCGCGCACGGAGACGGTCGCCGCGTCCGCCTTGTCCTCGGGCCGCTCGATCCGGCCGATGTACAGGTTCTTGCGGCCGTCCTTCGTCACCAGCAGCGCGATCCGGACCCCGTCGGAGGACACCCGCAGCTGGCTGATCTGCCCGTTGTCGAGCCCCGCGACGTCCACCCGGGAGGGCGTCCCGGTCCCGCCCGGCACCCGGTACAGCCCCGGGTTCTGCGGGTCCTGGTCCGCGATCCACAGGTCACCGCGCGCGTCCCAGCTCGGGGCGGTCAGCTTGTTCGCCTTGCTGGTCAGCAACGGCACCGGCATCGGTCCGGCCGTGGTCAGCGAGACGACGTGCAGGGCGTGCCCGTCCTCGGAGACGACCGCGGCGCGCTTCTCGTCGTAGGTGACGGCCGCCGAGCCCACCCGGAAGGCGGCGCCCGGCCCCGCGGTGGACAGCGGGCCCGGAACCGGTTCGGCCGGATCCTGCTGGTCCTCCTTCTCGACCGCCAGGCTCATCCGGACCAGTCGGCGGTCCTTGTCCACGTAGTACTGGAAGCGCGACGACGGCACCCGGTTGGCGATGGTGGACGCCGCGCCCTCGGTCACCGCGCACAGCGAGGAGCCGTCGGAGCGCAGCAGCTCGACCCGGTCGAGCCGCGAGGTCGTCATGTCCCGCACGGTGTAGAAGAGTTGGGTCGCCATCTTCTGGCACTGCGGGTGCGCGACGTTGTCCGCCTTCTCGTTGAGCGGCACCCGCAGCGTGTTCTGGCCGTCGTACGAGAGGGACTTGGTGCCCTCGCGCAGTTCCGTGCCGGTGGGGAAGTGGGAGGCGACGACCGGGCCGAGCCACTTGGACGGGCCGGCCAGCAGGGACCGTACGGTCTGGGTCATCGGGTCCATGCGCGTGTCCGGATCGGTGCGCTGGCGCACGTACACCGGGTCGGCGACGAGCGTCCCGTCCGCGAAGTAGTACTTGTTGACGGGCCGGAAGATCCGCTGGAAGTCGGACTCGCTGAGGACCAGGCCCCCGGGCGGCGCCGCGATCCGCCACTGCTTGTTCTTGTCCTGGACGAGCTGGATGAACTCCTCGTAGCGCCCGCCGGCGGCGTCCGGCTGGTACGCGCTGCGCTCGTCCACCGTCGCGAGGCGCTTGCCGGTGACCTTGAACCGGGGCCCCTCGGGGTCCTTCGCGCCCTGGACCGAGATGCGCGTGATGCCACCGGAGAGCACGGTGATGGCCGAGCTGGGCTTCCAGCTCTTCGCCGCGTCCTCCGTGAGGTACTTGCGGGCGGTCTCCAGCTGCGGGTCGTCGCTGGTCATCGCTTCGAGGAAGCCGTCGACGATCTCAGGCGGGGTGGCCTTGTCCGAGGGCGGTACGCCGAACACCCGCACCTGCGAGTCGACGCCCTGGGACGCCTGGACCTCGGTGATCTCGCCGTGGTCGGGCATGGAGGCGCAGCCCGACGCCAGCAGCGCGCCGCACAGGGCGCTGCCGAGGGCGACCGTCAGCCGCCGCGCGCCGCGGTCGCCGCGGGCGGGGGGCGTCGTGGGATCGGGCTCAGCGTCCACCGGTTGCGTCCTCCTGTGCGTGATCCGCAGCTCCACCATCCGTACCGGACGCCCCACCGGCCCCGGCAGCTCCACCGGCACCGGCGTTGCCGCCCGGCTCCGGGCTCCGGGAGACCACCCGGGCCCCGGACCCCGGCAGCGCCGTCGGGTCCGCGGGGACGGGCACCGCCCCGGCGACCGCCGAGCGCGGCGGGATCGGCGACCGGTCCGTCGGAGCCGGCTGCGCGGCGCCCGCACCGGCGAGCCGTCCCTCGGCCGCGGCCCGCGCCCGGTTCCCGCGCGAGTCCTCCGGTTCCAGGGGGATCGGGGAGCCGCGCAGCGGTTCGTCCGCGGTCCGCGGCAGCGTGAGGCGGAACTGGGAGCCACCGCCCGGTTCGCCCCAGGCCTGGAGCCAGCCGCCGTGCAGCCGGGCGTCCTCCACCGCGATGGACAGGCCGAGGCCGGTCCCGCCGGTGGTGCGGGCGCGCGCCGGGTCGGCGCGCCAGAAGCGGTTGAAGACCCGGGTGGCCTCGCCCGGCTTGAGGCCCACCCCGTAGTCCCGTACGGCCACGGCCACCGCACCGCCCGCCGAGGCGAGCCGGACCACCACGTCGCGGCCCTCGCCGTGCTCGACGGCGTTGACGACCAGATTGCGCAGCACCCGCTCCACCCGCCGGGCATCGGCCTCGGCGATGACGGGCTGGGTGTCCCCGAGCACCCGCACGCGGCTGCCCTTGCGCTCGGACAGCGGCTCGGCCGCGTCGATGACCCGGCGGACCACGTCGCGCAGGTCGATCGGCTCCGCCTCCAGAGCGGCGGCGCCCGCGTCGAACCGGCTGATCTC
The DNA here is from genome assembly GCF_042730635.1 of Streptomyces sp. NPDC059917. Lineage (NCBI taxonomy): Bacteria > Bacillati > Actinomycetota > Actinomycetes > Kitasatosporales > Streptomycetaceae > Streptomyces > Streptomyces sp. NPDC059917. The sequence continues at coordinate 9,390 of NZ_JBHWLC010000115.1, read as the reverse complement.
CAGCAGGTCGGCGAGGAGCGACTCGAAGCGGTCGAGCTGCCCCGCGAGCAGTTCCGCGGCGCGCGCGGTGACCGGGTCGAAGTCGACCCGGGCGTCGTGGATGACGTCGGCGGCCATCCGGACGGTGGTCAGCGGGGTGCGCAGCTCGTGGGAGACGTCGGAGACGAAGCGGCGCTGCATCCGGGACAGCTCTTCCAGCTGCTGGATCTTGTGCGAGAGGTTCTGGGCCATCTTGTTGAAGGCTTCGCCCAATCGGGCGATGTCGTCCTCGCCGGTGACCTTCATCCGTTCCTGGAGCCGGCCCGCCGAGAGCCGCTCGGCGACCCCGGCCGCCATCCGGACCGGTGTGACCACCTGGCGCACGACGAACCACGCGATGGCGCCGAGCAGCACGACCACGAAGAGCCCGGCGGTGGCGATGGTGGTCTTGACCAGGTTCAGGGACTCCTGCTCCTGGGTGAGCGGGAAGAGGTAGTACAGGTCGTAGGGCTCGCCGTTGATGTCGGTGAGCCGCTTGCCGATCACCAGCGCCGCCTCGGATTCGGTGCCCGGGGTGCTGTAGCGGATGCTGGAGAAGGTCAGGAAGGTGCCGGTCGCGTGGTTGACGGCCTTGCGCAGCGACAGCGGGACGCTGGCGGTCGGGTCCACGTCGCCGGAGGCGCGCGCTCCGCGCACCCCGGGCCCCAGCTCACCGGTTCCGGCGCCGAGCGCGACCACCTCGAAGGCGGTCTGCCCACCACTGGCCAGCTGCTTGACCAGGGAACTCATCCAGGTGCTGGCGTCCCGACCGACCTTGGTGTCGACGGCGGTGGGATCCGGCCCGTCGGTCGTCAAGGGCGCGTTGGCCTTCTCCTGTGCGACCGCGAAGCCGCCCGCCGCCTGGCTCTGCGCGGCCTCTTCCTTGGCGTCGAGCAGCCCCTTGCTGACCGACGCGATGACGACGAAGCCCAGGCTGAGGACCACGGCCAGCGACATGAGCAGGGTGCCGGCGACCACCCTGAGCTGGAGGTTGCGCCGCCAGAGGCGGACAGCCGGAAGCAGCGGCCTGCGTACGAGCCGTACGAACAGCCGCAGCACGGGACCGCCGGCCGCCCCGTCAGTCATCTGACGGAGCTGCCGACCGCCCCGCAGGGCCCCCCGACGGGGGCCGCGGAGCGGCTTGCCGGGCTTCATGTCAGCTCGGTCCGGCCTTGTAGCCGACGCCACGTACGGTCACCACGATCTCCGGGCGCTCCGGGTCCTTCTCGACCTTGGAGCGCAGTCGCTGAACATGCACGTTGACCAGGCGGGTGTCCGCCGCGTGCCGGTAGCCCCAGACCTGCTCCAGCAGCACCTCGCGGGTGAAGACCTGCCAGGGCTTGCGGGCGAGGGCGACCAGCAGGTCGAATTCGAGCGGGGTCAGCGCGATGGAGCCGCCGTCCCGCTTCACGGAGTGCCCGGCCACGTCGATGACCAGGTCACCGATGGTGAGCTGCTCGGGCGCGGGCTCCTCCGAGCGGCGCAGGCGGGCCCGGATGCGGGCCACCAGCTCCTTGGGCTTGAACGGCTTGACCATGTAGTCGTCGGCGCCGGACTCCAGCCCCACGACCACGTCGACCGTGTCGCTCTTCGCCGTGAGCATCACGATCGGCACGCCGGACTCGGCGCGGATCAGCCGACAGACCTCTATGCCGTCCCGTCCGGGCAGCATGAGGTCCAGCAGTACCAGGTCAGGCTTGGCCTCCCGGAAAGCAGCAAGTGCCTTGTCGCCGTCCGCTACGAACGACGGCTCAAAACCTTCTCCACGCAGCACAATGCCGAGCATCTCGGCCAGCGCGGTGTCGTCGTCGACGACAAGGACGCGTCCCTTCATGGTTGACATCATCCCATTAGCTAATCGTTACCTGGCGGTGAGCTGTCCCACAGCCAAAAGGGCTGGAAATCGCCCCTCTGACCTGCGTCGTGATCCAGTCGTCCAGTCTGCCTCGGATCCGGACGACAATTGAAGGTGCGGGCCGCCCCGATATCCGGGGGGAGGGAGCCGGTCCGTCCGGAGTTCCCACGTGACACGATGGCAGCGATCCGGCGCCACCGGCGGCGCGGTACACGTGAAGGAGCGACGATGAACGACTCTCCGGGCTGGGCTACGCCCGGACCCTCGCCGTCCGAAGGAGAGCGCAACGGCGCTCCCGACCCGAACGGTACGGGGGCGCAGCCGCCATCCTCACCACCTTCCCAGAACCCGGCCCCGGCCGGGCAGCCCGGACAGCCCCCGGCCGACTCCAAGTGGTCCGCCCAGCAGCCGCCCCCCGGCCAGTGGTCCAGCCCCGGTGCGCCCCCGGCCGCCGGCGGCCCCGCCGCGCCCGCCGACGGCGCCCCCCAGCAGCCGCAGCCCGGCGCGGGCTGGGGCTCGTACGGCGGCGGCCAGGGCGGTCAGGGCGGCCAGTACGGCGCCCCCTACGGCGGTGGCGGCCAGTACGGCTACCCCGGCGCTCCCGGCGGCTGGGGCAAGCCCCCGGCGGCCAAGCCCGGCGTGATCCCGCTGCGGCCCCTCGGCCTCGGCGAGATCCTCGACGGCGCGGTCACCACCATGCGCACCCACTGGCGCTCGGTGCTGTCCGTCACCGCCGTCGTCGCCGTGATCGTCCAGCTCGCCACGGTGGTCTTCCAGCGCTACGCGCTGGCCCACCTCACGGCCGGCCCGGGCACCATCGCCGGACCCCGCGAGGTCCTCGACGCCATGGGCGGCAGCCTCACCATCTCGACGGTGACGATCTTCATCCAGGTCATCGGCGGGATCCTCGCCACCGCCCTGCTCACCATGATCTTCAGCCGGGCGGTGCTCGGCCAGTCCTCCACGGTCGCCGGCGCCTGGGGCGACGCCCGCCCCCAGCTGCTGCGCCTGGCCGGGCTGACGCTCCTGATGACCGTCGCCTCCACCGCCCTGCTCCTCGTCCTGCTGCTCCCGGGCATCCTCGCGGACAGCGCCGCCCTCACCGTCCTCGGCGGGCTCGGCGGCCTCGTGCTGCTGGCCTGGCTGTGGGTCCGCTTCAGCCTGGCCTCGCCCGCGCTGATGCTGGAGAAGGCGACCGTCATGAAGTCGCTGGCCCGCTCGGCCAAGCTGGTCCAGGGCGCCTGGTGGCGGATCTTCGGGATCTCGATCCTGACCGGCCTCATCGTCGGCGTCATCTCGATGATCATCGCCGTGCCGTTCTCCGTCCTCGCCATCGCCTTCGGCGGCGGATTCGACGCCATGATCGCCGGTGACACCCCCGACAGCTGGGCGTACCTGCTCATCTCGGCGATCGGCGGAGTCATCGCCATGGCCATCACCATGCCGATGCAGTCCGGCGTCACCGTCCTGCTCTACATCGACCAGCGCATCCGGCGCGAGGCCCTCGACCTGGAACTGGCCCGCGCGGCCGGCGTCGAGAACTACGGCGCCAACGGCACCCCGCACCCCGGCGCCGGCGGCTGATGCGGTGATCACCACGGGGGGACCGATCACACGCACCACGGCGGCCCTGCTGCCGCGGACCGACGAAGTACCACCGCTGACGACTCCGCGCGACGCGGCCCGCGAGGCCGCCGAACGCGAACTGTCCAAGCCGCTCTACCACCAGAACGACCCGAGCCCGATCCAGCGGGCCATCGACCGCTTCTGGGAGTGGCTCGGCGACCTCATGAACTCCGCGTCCGACGCCACGCCCGGCGGCCCGGTGGGGATCCTCGTGATCGTCGTCGTGGTCGCCCTGCTCATAGCCGCCCTGTGGTGGCGGCTCGGCTCCCCCCGCCGCGCCGCCACCAGCGCCGGGCTCCTCTTCGACGAGGCCGTCCGCAGCGCCGCCGACCACCGCGCCAGCGCCGAGGCCCACGCCGCCGCCGGACACTGGACCGAGGCCGTCCAGGAACGCATGCGCGCCGTCGTGCGCTCCCTGGAGGAACGCACCCTGCTCGACCCGCGCCCCGGCCGCACCGCCGACGAGGCCGCCGCCGAAGCCGCGCGCTCGCTCCCCGCCCACGGCGCGCAACTGCACGCCGCCGCCCGGACCTTCGACGACGTCACCTACGGCGCCCGCCCCGCCGACTCCGGTACGTACGCCCGCCTGCGCGACCTCGACCTCGCCCTGGAACGCGCCAAGCCCGTCCTGACCACCGCGGGAGGACCGGCCGCATGAGCACCGCCCCGCCCCCCGCGCCGACGCCCGTCCCCCCGACCGCCCGCGCCGCCACCTCCACCGCGATGGGCCCCGCCGGGATCTGGCGCCGGGCCCGCGGCTTCCTCGTCGTGGTCGCCGCCCTGCTCGTCGCCGGCATCGCCCTGGCCTCCCTGCAGTCCGGCAGCCACCACGGCCAGTTCGACCCGCGCTCCGCCGACCCCACCGGCAGCCGGGCCCTCGCCCAGCTCCTGGAGCAGCGCGGCGTCACCACCCGCGTCGTGACCACCACCGCCGAAGCCACCGCGGCCGCCGACACCGACACGACGCTCCTGGTCACCGAACCCGACCTGCTCGACGAGCAGCGACGCGTGGCCCTGAACACCGCGATGGACCTCTCCGGCGGCCGTACGGTCCTGCTCGCGCCCACCGGCCACGCCCTGGCCGGGCTCACCCCCGGCGTCCGCGTCAAGGGCACCGCCCACGACACGAACCTCTCCCCCGGCTGCACCCTGCCCGCGGCCGTCGCGGCCGGCCGCGCCTCGACCGGCGACGGCCTGCGCTACACCACCGACCTCCCGCTCGCGCAGTCCTGCTACCCCAGCGGCTCCGCCGCCACCCTGCTCCGGCTCCCCGGAGCGGGCGGCGCGGACACCGTCGTCCTCGGCTCCGGGCTGATCCTCCAGAACGAGACCCTGGCCGACGAGGGCAACGCGGCCCTCGCCCTGCAACTCCTCGGCTCCCGGCCGAACCTCGTCTGGTTCATCCCCTCGCCCGCCGACACCGCCGACGGCGCGCGCGAGCAGGACAAGAGCTTCTTCGACCTCATCCCCGCCGGCTGGGGCTGGGCCCTGCTCCAACTCACCGTCGCCGCCGTGCTCGCCGCGCTCTGGCGGGCCCGGCGCCTCGGCCCGCTGGTCACCGAGCGGCTCCCGGTCGCCGTCCGCGCCTCCGAGGCCACCGAAGGCCGCGCCCGCCTCTACCGCAAGGTGGCCGCCCGCGACCGGGCCGCCACCGTGCTGCGGGAAGCCGCCCGCGAGCGCCTGGCCGCGCTGGTCGGCGTACCGCCCTCGCACGCCCAGGACCCCGCCGCCCTGCTGCCCGCGGTCGCCGACCGGCTGACCGACGCCGAAAGCGACCTCCCCGGGCTGCTCTTCGGCCCCGCTCCCTCGAACGACGCGGCGCTCGTCGCGCTCGTCGATCACCTCGACACCCTCGAAAGAGAGGTCCGTACCTCATGACGGCCACGCCCGCCGACGCCTACCAGGCCGCCCCCGCCCACCCGGACGCGGACCGCGCACGCGCCTCCCTCGAAGCGCTGCGCACCGAGATCGGCAAGGCCGTCGTCGGCCAGGACGCCGCCGTCACCGGCCTCGTCGTCGCCCTGCTGTGCCGCGGCCACGTCCTGCTCGAAGGCGTCCCCGGCGTCGCCAAGACCCTGCTGGTCCGCGCCTTGGCCGCCTCCCTCGACATCGGCACCAAGCGCGTCCAGTTCACCCCCGACCTGATGCCGAGCGACATCACCGGCTCGCTGGTCTACGACGCCCGCACCGCCGAGTTCTCCTTCCAGGAGGGCCCGGTCTTCACCAACCTCCTCCTCGCGGACGAGATCAACCGGACGCCCCCCAAGACCCAGGCGTCCCTGCTCGAAGCGATGGAGGAGCGCCAGGTCACCGTCGACGGCACCCCGCGCCCGCTCCCCGACCCCTTCCTCGTCGCCGCGACGCAGAACCCCGTCGAGTACGAGGGCACCTACCCGCTGCCCGAGGCCCAGCTCGACCGCTTCCTGCTCAAGCTCACCGTGCCGCTGCCCTCCCGCACGGACGAGATCGACGTCCTGGCCCGGCACGCCGCCGGTTTCGACCCCCGCGACCTCGACGCCGCCGGAGTGCGCCCCGTCGCCGGCCCCGCCGACCTCGAGGCCGCCCGCCGCGCCGTCGCCGCCACCACGGTCTCCCCCGAGATCACCGGCTACGTCGTCGACATCTGCCGCGCCACCCGCGAATCGCCCTCGCTCACCCTCGGCGTCTCCCCGCGCGGCGCCACCGCCCTGCTCTCCACCGCCCGCGCCTGGGCCTGGTTGACCGGCCGCGACTACGTCACCCCCGACGACGTCAAGGCCCTCGCCCTGCCCACGCTGCGCCACCGCGTCCAGCTGCGGCCCGAGGCCGAGATGGAAGGCGTCACCGCGGACGCGGTCATCACCGCGATCCTCTCCCACGTCCCCGTCCCGCGCTGATGGCCCTCACCGGACGCGCCGCCCTGGTCGCGGCCCTCGGCGCGCTCCCCGTCGGCCTGCTCGAACCGAGCTGGACGGGGATCCTCGCCGTCAACGGACCCCTGGCCCTGGCCTGCGCCGTCGACTACGCCCTCGCCGCGCCGGTGCGCACCCTGCGGCTCGCCCGCTCCGGCGACACCGCGGTGCGCCTGGGCGAGGCCGCCGAGGTCCACCTCAGCGTCACCAACCCCGGCGGCCGCACCCTGCGCGCCCGGATCCGCGACGCCTGGCCCCCGAGCAGCTGGGTCCCGGACGCCGAGGCGGACGCCTCCCGGCACGCCCTGACCGTCCCCGCGGGCGAACGCCGCCGGGTCACCACCCGGCTGCGGCCCTCCCGGCGCGGGGACCGGCGCGCCGACCGCGTCACCGTCCGCTCGTACGGCCCGCTCGGGCTGATGGCCCGCCAGGGCACCCACGTCGTGCCCTGGACGGTCCGCGTCCTGCCCCCCTTCACCAGCCGCAAGCACCTGCCGTCCCGGCTCGCCCGGCTGCGCGAACTCGACGGCCGCACAAGCGTGCTGACGCGCGGTGAGGGAACCGAGTTCGACAGCCTGCGGGACTACGTGCCCGGCGACGACACCCGCTCCATCGACTGGCGGGCCACCGCCCGGCAGAACAAGGTCGCCGTCCGCACCTGGCGTCCCGAACGCGACCGGCACATCCTGATCTGCCTCGACACGGGCCGCACGTCGGCCGGCCGCGTCGGCGACGCCCCGCGCCTGGACTCCGCCATGGACGCGGCCCTGCTGCTCGCCGCCCTGGCCACCCGCGCGGGCGACCGCGTGGACCTGCTGGCCCACGACCGGCGCACCCGCGCCCAGGTCCAGGGCCGCCCGCCCGCCGACGTCCTGCCCGCCTTCGTCAACGCGATGGCCCCGCTGGAGCCCGAACTCGTCGAGACGGACTCCCGCAGCCTGGTCTCCAGCATCCTGCGCGGCGCCCCGCGCCGCTCCCTGGTCGTCCTGCTGACCAGCCTGGACGCGGCGCCGATCGAGGAGGGCCTGCTCCCGCTGCTGCCCAGCCTCACCCAGCGGCACACGGTCCTGCTCGCCTCCGTCGCCGATCCGCACATCGCGCGGATGGCCACCGCCCGCGGCACGGTCGACGCGGTCTACGAGGCCGCCGCGGGCACCCGGACCCGCGCCCAGCGCGGCCGCACCGCCGACCAGCTCTCCCGGCACGGCGTCCACGTCGTCGACGCCACCCCCGACACCCTGGCCCCGGCCCTCGCCGACGCCTACCTCGCCCTCAAGGCCGCGGGCCGCCTCTGACCGGTCGTCCCGGCACGGTCACCTCGCCATCAGCGGGCGCCGTCCCCGGTCACCCGGCCGGCGATCAGCCGCGCGCACTCCAGCGCCTCCGCGTGCGAGGTGTCCACCTCCAGGTCGTAGACCACGCCCCGGTGGACCGCCTCGGCCTGGGCCGCTGCCATCCCGGCCACCCGGTCACCGCGCGCCAGCTCCCGGCCCGCGGCGACCGGGGCCTCACAGCGGACGCCGACCCACAGCACCTCCAGCCCGTCCAGCGCCGCGCGCCACCGCTGCTGCGAGTCCGGACCACCGAGGAACACCTCGTCGACGATGATCCGGGCCCCCGCCCGGGCCATCGCGGCGACCCCGGCGATCCACGCCGCTTCCACCGCCCTGAACCGCGACCCGACGACGACCCCGCCGTCCGCCGCGAACTCGATCCCCTCCTCCGATGCCCGCATCGCCGCGGGCATCGCCTCGACCAGCGTGTCCACCCCGAGCGCGAGCCACGGGTCCGGCAGCAGCGCCTGGAGGCACCGCGCGATCCCCGACTTGCCCGCACTGGAACCACCGTTGAGGACGATCACCCGAGTCACCATCGGATCACTGTACGAGGCAAGATCTTCCCGGCCCCATCAATTTCTTGATCCACTCACCCCGCGGAGAGGAACCCCACGTGGACGAGCACGCCCAGCACGGCGAACGGGACGAACTGGCCCAGCGGTTCGAGGAGCACCGGCCGCACCTGCGCGCGGTGGCCTACCGGATGCTCGGCTCGATGAGCGAGACGGACGACGTGATCCAGGAGGCCTGGCTCCGGCTCAGCGCCCAGGACGCCACCACCATCGAGAACCTCGGCGGCTGGCTGACCACCGTGGTCGCACGGCTGTGCCTGAACGGGCTGCGCTCGCGCGCGCACCGCCGCGAGGACTCCCTCGAGATCCGGATACCCGACCCGGTGATCAGCCGCGAGCACGTGATCGACCCCGAACAGGAGGTCCTGCTGGCCGACTCGGTCGGGCTGGCCCTGCTGGTGGTGCTCGAATCCCTGAGCCCGGCCGAGCGGCTCTCCTTCGTCCTGCACGACATGTTCGCCGTGCCCTTCGACGAGATCGCCCCGATGATCGACAAAACCCCGGCCGCGACCCGCCAGCTCGCCAGCCGGGCCCGCCGCCGGGTCCAGGGCCGGGCCCCCGTTCCCGACCCGGACCTCACCCGCCAGCGGGAGGTGGTCAACGCCTTCTTCGCCGCGGCCCGCGACGGCGACTTCGAGGCGCTCGTCTCCGTGCTGCACCCCGATGTGGTCCTGCGCTCCGACGGCGGCGTCGTCCGCGCCCGCCACACGGTCGTCCTGGACGGCGCCCGGACCGTGGCCGGTCAGGCGATCACCTTCGGTTCGCTGTCCCCGTTCGCGCTGCCGGCCTTGATCAACGGGGCCGCGGGCGTCGTGGTCATCGCCAACGGCCGCCCGCTGTCGATCATGGCGTTCACCGTCGTGGACGGCCTGACCGTGGCCATCGACGTCATCGCGGACCCGGAGCGCCTGGCGGAGTTCGACCTCACCATGTTCGACGCCTGACGGCCCGTGGGCCCGGACCTTCCGTCCGGGCCCGCACGACCGCGAAAAAGGTCCGGAACGCAGAAAAGCCCCGCACCATAAGGTGCGGGGCTTTCCCACAATGATTGTTCGGCGGCGTCCTACTCTCCCACAGGGTCCCCCCTGCAG
>NZ_JBHWLC010000114.1:0-20395 GCF_042730635.1 Streptomyces sp. NPDC059917 | reverse complement strand
CCTCAAACGCCGGCGAGGCTGAAAGTGGCCCGGAGGCGGCCGGGCTGGGCTCAGGGCGCCGCCGGCAGGGCCAGGGCTACGGCTGGGGTTCGAAGTCCCAGTACGGGCGGACTCGTTGGCGGGCCGAGACCGTGTGGACGTGTTGGGTGCCCAGGGTGCGGGTCAGGGCCTTGAGCGCGTCGTCCTCGTTCTTGCGGGACTCGTCCGTCTGCTGGAGCGCCCGCAGGTCGGCCGCCAACGCGATCTGCGCGCTCAGCGCCATCGGATGGTCCGGCCCCAGCACCCGCTCCGCCGTCCGCAGCGTGTCCCGGCTCAACCGCACGGCGTCGTCGAGCCGCCCGGTGATGTTCCGGCAGCCCGCCGCGTTCAGCGCACTGCCCAGCGTCCACGGGTGCCGGTCCCCGAGCGCGTTGCGCATCCCGACCAGCGCCTGCTCGCACAGGCTCAGCGCCTCCTCGCGCTCGCCCTGGGCCCGGAGCACCAGCCCGAGGTTGCCGACCGTACCGATGCTGTACGGGTGGGCCAGGCCCAGTTGCGACTGGTAGCCCCGGACCACCGCCTCGGAGATCCGCCGGGACTCCTCGATGTCCCCGTACTCGCGCAGGTAGGTGGCGTAGTCGGAGGCGACCATCAGGGTCCACGGGTAGTCGGCGCCGAAGACCCGGGTGGCACGCTCCCACACCGTCCGCAGCCGGGTCCCCGCGCCGGGGATGTCCCCCGAGCGGCGCAGGCACAGGCCGAGGTTGTGCTCGGCGCGCAGGGTCTGCGGGTGGTTGACCCCCAGGATCTGGTTGTTGAGCTTGACCCCCTGTTCCTGGCGGGTCTGGGCCTCCCGGTAGCGGCCCATCAGCCGCAGCCCCATGGCGCAGGCGATCCCGGAGGAGAGGGTGGAGATGTGGTGCGAGCGCAGCACCCGCTCGCGGCGCCGCAGGGTCTCCAGGTCGAGGTCGTAGGCCTCCTGGTAGCGGCCCAGCAGCCGGTAGGTGGCGGCCAGGTTGTTCTGGGCGTTGAGGGTGGTGGAGTCGTCCTCGCCGAGGAGCTCGCGGTAGGTGGTCAGGCAGTGCTCGAAGAGGGCGCGGGCCGGTTCGAACTTGGCGATGCACAGCAGGACGCCGCCGTAGGCGCTGGTGGCCCGCAGGGTCTCCAGGTCCCGGTCGCCGCGCTCCTCGACGAGCCGGTCCGCGACGGCCTTGGTGAGGGTCTCGGCGCGCCGGAAGAGGCCGAGGTTGCGCAGGGCCCCGCCGTACTGGTAGCTCAGCTCGCGCACCCGGTCGTGGTCCTCGCCGAGCATGGACCGCCAGGCCAGGTCGGTCTGTTCGCACAGCCGCAGGCAGCTGCGGTACTCCCCGGCCAGGATCAGGTAGCGCAGGCAGCGCAGCAGGAAGGTCTGGATCCGCGGGTTGGTGCTGGTGAGCACCCCGGCGGTCTCCAGGTGCGGGATGAGCTCGGCGTACCTCGGCCAGAGCCGGGAGTCGGAGGGCCGCCCGGGGTCGGCCGCGGCCAGGACCTGGCGGACGGCGCGGGAGAGCGGCTCGGCCTCGTCCTCGGAGAGGTTCTCGCGGACGATGCCGTGCACCATCCGGTGCAGCTGGACGGTCTCCAGGCCGCCGCCGCCCTCCTCGACGGGCAGGTCGGAGTACTCCAGGCGGACGACGGAGAACTGCACGAGCTTGTTGAGGGCCGCGTTCCACCGGATCTGGTCGTTGATCAGTCCGGCGAGCTGTTCGGGCACGTCGTCCGCGGGGAACTCGCCGAGCAGGCGCAGCGGGACCGGGCCCGGCGCGAAGAACACGAACAGCCGCAGCAGGGCCAGGGCGTCGGGGAAGTTCTCGCGGACGTTGTTGAGGAGTATCGCGAGCGCGGTGGGGAAGGGCAGCGGGTAGTCGTCGGAGACGGCGACGGCCTCCCGGGAGTCCAGCCTGCGCCGCAGCAGCGCGAGGTAATCGCCCACGCTGAGCGGGGAGTCGGCGAGCCAGCCCGCGGTCTGGTCGAGGGCGAGCGGGTAGTCCTCCAGCGCCTCGGCGAGCTGGTCGGCCTCGTCGCCGGTGAGGCGGCGGGCGCGGCGGCGGATGAAGGTGATGGACTCGGGGCGGGCGTAGAGCGGGACTTCGACCAGGCTGGTGTGCCGGTTGCCCCACTCCCGGTTGCGCGAGGTGATGATGACGTCGCCCGCGCCGCCGGGCAGCAGGTCGGTCAGGTCGTCGGGGTTGTCGCACCCGTCGAAGATCATCAGCCAGCGGTTGAAGGGGGAGCCGCGGCGCAGCGCTTCGAGGACGGCGCGGATCTGCTCGCCGTAACTGCCCGCGCCGCGCGGCAGGCCGAGGGCGGGCGCGAGGTCGGCGAGCCGCTCGCGCAGGGTGGGCCGGTCCTCGGCGGGCACCCACCACACCACGTCGTACTCGGAGGCGAAGCGGTAGGCGTACTCGGTGGCGACCTGCGTCTTGCCCACGCCGGACAGCCCGAGCAGGGTGACGGTGGCGGCGCCGGGGGGCGCCTCGCTGAGGGCGGCGCGGAGCTTGCCGATGACGTCGTTGCGGCCGGTGAAGCGGGGGTTGCGGCGCGGGACGCGGCCCCAGATCTCGGGCGGGTCGTTGGGGAAGCGGGGGCCGCGGCGGCCGGTCTCGGTGCCGATCCGGTCGGTGGGCAGCTCCAGCCTGCGCAGCACCCGGTACTCGGCCTCGTAGGCGTCCAGCCCCCACAGGTCGGTCTTCTCCAGGGCGGCGACGGCGCTGGGCAGCGGGGCGTCGGTGAGGCAGACGGCGGCGAACCGGTCGGGGTGGGCGGCGGTGACGGTGCGCAGCGCCGCGTTCCACTCGTCGTCGGTGTGGGTGCCCGCGGAGAAGTACCGCTCGCTGAGGACGACGAGGACCCGACCGCCGCCGCGGGCGAGGTCGTCGAGGGCCTCGTCGAGGCCGGGGCTGTTCTGCGGGTCCCAGCGCTGGAGGGCGACGCGGTGGCCGTGTTCCTCCAGCCGGTGGGCGATCCACACGGCCCAGGGGCGGTTGAACCCCGCGAAGCTGATGACGAAGCGCTGTGGCTGCGCCGCTGTGTCGCGGTCGTGGCGACTACCGGTGGTCATGCGGCCGTCTCCCTGGAATCCGGGCGGTGGACGGGGTTGAAAAGGTACCGCAGGTGACGGGTGCTCAGCCCTTGTCAGGACGCGGCGAATGCGGCGAGTTCGGGGTGGTCCTCGCACCAGGCTCGACGGTCGTGGTCGATCGCCCGGCGCGCGACGGCCTGCTGGTCCCCCGGCGGCGGCAAGTCGTCCATGGCGGCTTCGGCGGCGGCCATCCCGGCGGTGAACTCCCGTCCGGCGACGGTGAGTTCGCGGGCGCCCTGGAGGACGGGGAGGACCGCGGCCACCTGGGCCCGGTAGCGGGCGTGCCGGGCCCACGCCCCGCGGGCTCCGTAGAGGGCGGCGCGCTGCCAGTAGCCGGCCAGGGCCAGGTGGGCGTACGCGCCGTGCAGGAGTCCCTCCAAGGGGCGGGGGTCGGCGCGCCAGGGGGCCCAGTAGCAGGGGGTGCGGTCGGCGGTGTGCAGCGTGAGGACGTCCGCGAGGGCGGTCAGCTTCCCGTGCTGGACCTCGTGGACGAGCGTGGCGGCGAGCGCGGGCGGGGCCTGGCCGCGGACCAGGACGGACCCGGCGGCGGCGGGCAGGGTGGCGCCGGTGGAACGGGCCCCGCCGGCCAGCGGGACCAGGGTGCGCAGGAGTTCGCCGATCTCCCCGGCCCGGGTGGAGTCGTAGCGCTCCAGGAGGGTGAGGGCGCCGGTCCACTGGATGTCCCAGCGCCGGTGCCCCTTGGGGGTGAGCCGGCGGGCGGGGCGTACGGAGGCGGAGTGGCCGAGGGCCCGGTACGGGTCGAGGTCGTCCAGGGCCGTCCGGCCGCCCGGAAGGCCGTGCAGGGCCAGGACGGCGGGGTCGGCCGGGTCCCAGGAGCGCTCGGTGAGCGCGACGGGCCCGGGGCGGGCGGGGCGCAGCAGGCCCAGGGTGGGCAGGACGAGGCGGCCGTGCAGCGGGCGCAGGGTGAGCTTGAAGTCGACTCCGGCGCGCAGGGCCGCGGCGGCGGCGAGGGCCCCGAGGTGCGCGAGGTCGGGGGCGGGCCCGTGGGGCGCGTGCAGCCGGCGCAGGGTCTCCTCGGCCCAGGCCCCGGTCGCCGGGTAGTGCAGTACGTCGCGCACCGCGCCGGGGTCGTGCCGCTCGGCCTCCTCCAGCAGGGCCCAGTGCTGGCCGGTCTCGCCGTCGGCTCCGCCGGGGGCGGCGTCGAGCACCCCGCGCAGCAGGACCAGGCGCTTGGAGCGGCGGATGTCGCGGACCAGCCGGGTGCCCTCGGCGCCGGGTTCGGTGGAGGAGAGGGCGCGCAGCAGGTGGGAGGTGACGGAGAAGCCGGGGAGCGGGTCGGGTGCGGCGGGCGCGGCGCCGGGGGCGGGGCGGGTCACGAGGCGGCCCGCTCGGGTCCGCGCGCGGTGGCGGCGGTCGGGGCCGCGGTGGCGGTGGTGGCGGCGTGGTGCAGGGCCGCGGCGATGTGCCGGATGAGCACCTGGAGGTCCTCGCAGTACACGGAGGGGTGTCGGAAGCCCAGGCCGGGCCGGTAGCGGTGCGGGTAGTGGCCGCCCCCGCACACCTCGACGAGTTCGCAGGAGCGGCAGCCGGTGGTGAGTGCGGCCCGGCCGAGCTGGCGGGCGGCCAGCCCGGGGTGGTCGAGGAGTTCGTCGAAGCTGTGGCTGTCCAGGGTCATCCCGGTGGCGGCGGCGCCCTCGTAGGCGGACTTGAGGGAGTCGGCCTGTTCGATGCTGCCGTCGGTCTCGATGACGGCGGTGGTGACCGGGGCCAGGCCCAGGGACTCGTTGGCGGCGGGCAGGCCGAGCAGCAGGGCGATGATCTCCTCGAAGAGCCGGATGCGGGTCCGGCGCACCCCGTCGTGCCACCAGCGCTCGAAGACGGCGGTCAGCCAGTCGGCGTACGGGGTGGTGCCCGGGGCCGCGCGGGGCGGCGGGTCGGCCCAGTTGGCCAGGGGCAGCAACAGCCCGATGGTGGGCGGCGCGAAGGCGAGCAGCGAGGCGTACGTCTCCACCGGGTCCTGGTCCACGTCCACCACGCACAGCACCCCGGCGTAGCTCTCCGGATGCCGGGCCAGCAGGCGCAGGCCGCGCGCGGCGGCGGCGAAGCCGGGGCGCCCGGCGTGGTCCACGCGCCGGGCGTTGTGCGCGGGGAGCCCCCCGTCGAGGCTGACGCCGACCCGGATCCCGGCGGCCGCGAGCGCCTGGAGCCGGCCCCGGGTGAGGAGGGTGGCGTTGGTCTGCACGGTGGCGGTGACCCGGGTGCGCGGGGAGCGGCGGGCGAGGGCCGCCCGGACCGCCTCGACGGGCGCGGCGAGGCCGGCGGGCGGGGTCAGCAGCGGCTCGCCGCCGTGCAGGACGAGGTCGACCCGGGGCAGGGCGTGGGCGGCGGCGTGTTCGGCGATCCGGTCGGCGGCGCGGGCGGCGGTGGCGGCGGGCATCGCCACGGGTTGGGCGCGCCAGCCCTGGTCGGCCATGGAGTAGACGTAGCAGTAGGTGCAGGCGAGGTTGCATCGGCTGCGCGTCTTGAGGACGAACTGGCGCAGGGGGTAGGGGTGGTGGCCCGCGGCGCGGAGCGCGGGGACGTCGAGCCGGGTATAGGGCCAGGGCGCGTGGACGCGGTGCGCGGGCAGCACGGCGTCGCGCGTGGTCGTCTGCCTCATTCGACTGTTCCTCCCGCTGCGGACGGTCCATCCCTGCCCGGTGGATGTGTACGGCTAACGGCGGAAAGTGGTCAACCAGGGGGCGTT
Organism: Streptomyces sp. NPDC059917; assembly: GCF_042730635.1. Taxonomy (NCBI): domain Bacteria; kingdom Bacillati; phylum Actinomycetota; class Actinomycetes; order Kitasatosporales; family Streptomycetaceae; genus Streptomyces; species Streptomyces sp. NPDC059917. The sequence goes on along the minus strand of NZ_JBHWLC010000114.1, from coordinate 14,588 downwards.
TTCTGCCGGTTCGGACCGGCCGGTAGCCGGCCGGCACCCGGCCGGATCAGTCGACGCCGGAGTCGAAGGCGTTCAGTATCTCCGCCGGGTGGGTGACGCGCTCCACCATGCCCTCGACCACGTCCGCCAGCACCGGGTGGTCGATGCCCCGCAGCGCGGCCAGATCGAGCCCGGAAAGGTCCGGCAGCTGCCCCGAACACCGGCGTGCGACCACTTCCTGATGCTTTGTCACCATGGCTTTTCCGTCCCCCTGTTGCGTCGTGTGTTCGATGGGTCCACTCCCCTTTCCCGGCGCCCGGGGAGCGGAAACAGTCACGGGAGGGGCGCCCCGAGGCACGTCAGAGTGCCGCCTCCAGCGCACGCACCCGGGCGCGCACCGCCTCGCGCCGCTCGTCGGGGCCGGCCCCGCCCTCGGATCCGGTCGCCGCCGCCGACCCGGACCCGGCCGGGCCGAGGCGCTGCCACAGCTCCAGGGCCCCCCGGTAGGCGTCCAGCGCGGCCCGCGGCCGGGCCAGGCGCTCCAGCACCTGGCCGCGCAACATCTGGACGCGGGCGCCCAGTTCGACCGCGGCCTCCTCGCGGTCCGTGCGGTCGGCCTCCATCGCGGCGCGCCAGGCCCGCCGGTAGGAGTCGGCCGCGCGGTCGAGCCGGTCGACGGCCCGGGTCTGGGCGTGGATCTCCTGCTGCACGTCGCCGTGCTCGCGCCAGGCGTTCGCCCGTTCCAGGGGGCCGCGGGCGTGCCGGACCGCCAGCTCCAGCAGGTACTCGGCCTCGCGCAGGTCGACCAGGTCGCCCTCGTAGGAGTGCCGCAGCCGCAGGCCCGCGGCGAGTCGGTGCAGCCGGTGCGGGGCGCGCGGGTCGTTCTGCGGCACGGCGGCGCGGCTGTCGCGCAGCACCCGGACCGCCGTCGAGACGAACCGCTGCCCGTCGCCCGCGCGCGACCGCTCCAGGAGTACGTCGCCCCACTCGGGCAGCAACTCGCCGTAGGCCTCGCCGTCCCGGGGGATCAGCCGCCGGGCCCGGCCGTAGGCGTCGGCCGCCGCGTCGAGGTCCGCGGGGTCGGTGTCCCGCGCGTACCGCTCCCGGTGCACCCGGGCCAGGCACACCAGCGCCGCCAGCCGCAGTTCCGGCTCCCCGACGGCGTCGGCCAGCGCGGCCCTCAGCACCCCGGGCGCCTCGTCGAGCCGCTCCGGGACGTAGCGCAGCGCCCGGGCGAGCTCCACCCGTACCCAGCCGCGCTCCCCCGCGGCCCCGCCGTCCGGCGGCGCGGCCGCGGCCCCCGGCCCCGCGGCCCGCCCCTCGTCCGCGCCCCGCTCCCCCGGGCCCGTGCGGGCGCGCAGCAGCGGGGCCAGGCCCGCCGCCAGGCGGGTGGCGGCGCGGTCGGCCAGCAGGGTCCGCCCGGCCGGGTCCGGCTCACGGTCCGCCAGGGCCAGCAGGACCCGGCCCAGGGCCAGTTGGAGCCCCCCGTCCGGCTTGCCGCCGAGCTCCCGCTCCGCACGGTCGAAGACCTCCAGCGCGCCCAGGGCCTCGCGCAGCGCCGCCGGGTCGTCGTGCAGTTCGCACAGCCGCATCAGGGTCCGGGCCCGGCGGATCGCGCAGTCCAGGCGCAGCTCCCGTTCCAGCTCGGGCACGGCCCCGACGGCCGCGAACTCGCGCTCGGCGGCCGCCAGCAGCTCGGCCGCCTCGGGCCCGGAGCCCGACAGGGCGGCGTCGGCGCGTTCGTAGAGCACCCGGCCGAGCAGCGCGCGGGCCCGGACCATGCCGGGCAGCGCGCTCACCGCGCGCGCCGTGCGCTCGGCCTCGGTCAGCAGGTCGAGGTCCCGCTGCACCTCCCAGAGCCGCAGCAGCGCCCCGGCCAGCTCGAACTCGGCCTCGCCCGCCGGGTCCCCGGGTCCGGGCGGCGCCGTCACGGCGCGGCGCAGCACGGCGACGGCCTCGTACAGGGCGCGCTGGCCGCCGTCCCGGTCGCGGTCGAAGGCGGCGAGCCGGGTCCGGGCGGTGCGCACGGCCCAGGCCCGGCCGGGCACGGGGGCCGCCCCGCCCGGGGGCGGTTCCTCGGCTCCGGGCGGAGCGTCCTGCGGCCCGGGCAGGTAGCGGCGCACGACCTTGGCGGAGACCTGGGCGAAGGCCTGCGGCAGCTGCGGCAACCGCGGTACCGGCACCCGCCCCGGCTCCTCCCCGGCCCCGGCACCGCCCCCGGCGCCCGGACCGGTCCCCGCCGCCGCGCCGCCGGTGTCCGCTTCCGGCGCCCCGACCGGGGCCGCACCGGCCGGGGCGGCGCCGGTGAGCTGCGAGACCGCGAGCGCGGGGAAGTTGCGCACCCCCCGCCCGAAGTGCGCCAGTACGTACTCCGAGCAGTGCTTGAGCACCAGCGCGGCCTCGTCCCGGCCCAGCGGCCCGAGCAGGACGTCCTGCACTCCGGGCACGAACTCGTACCACTGCCCCGGCGTCGGACCGCTGCGCCGCAGCAGCCCGCTGAGCAGCACCTCCGCGAGGTCGGAGGGTTCCGAGTCGGGCAGCATCGTGCGCTGCACCAGCCGCATCACCGGGAGGGCGAGCGGGGTCGCCGACAGGTACACGGCGAGCTGCACGGCGCGCGGCGAGGCCGAGGAGCGGAAGCGGCGCACCAGTTCGCGCGGCGGGCGGGCGGCCCGCGGCAGCGGTGCGGGCGCCGCGGGATGGTCGACCAGCACCCGCCCGACCTCGGCCGGTACGGCCCCGCTGCCCAGCCCGGCCACCAGCCGGGCCCAGGCCCCGAGCGCGGGGGCGCTGGGCGGCAGCACGGGCACGGTGAGCCCGCCGACCGGTCGGCCCGGCCGCGGCGGCCGGTCGGGGCGGAACTCCAGGTGGGGCTCGCCGCCGTCGCGTCGGGCCAGCGTGCCCCGCTCGGTCGGCAGCCAGCTGCGGCCCCACAGCCGCTGGGGCAGCGGCTGGACGACCACGCAGGGCGTGCACTGGGCCCAGCGGTGCAGCAGTCGCTGCGCCTCGCCCTCGCGCCACAGCGGCCCGGCGCAGTCGGAGACCACCATGGTCAGTCCGCGCCCGGTCGGATCGCGCAGGACGTCGGCGGACCGCATCCGCACTTCCGGTTCCGCTCCGGTTCCGATCGCGGGTCGGCCGTCGGCGCGCCGGTGGAGGTAGTGCACCTGGACGTCCCGGAAGGCTCCCAGCCGCTCGCACACCGCCCGTAGCTCGTCGAACATGTCGTGCCAGACGGCCATCGACGGGGACGCGTCCAGGACCAGCCGCATCGTGCTCTCGCGCCGGGTCTCGGGCCGCATCACGGGGATGGCCAGGCCCAGCGCCCGGGCGCTGGCCTCGGCGGTGGCCGGCTCGTCCAGCACGCTGCGGGCCCGGGGCGCGGGTGGCCGGCGGCGCTGGAGCGCGCGCAGGGCCCGCTGGATGTCCAGGATCCGGGGCAGCGCGGCCGCCGTCGGCACCCGGACCGGGATCCCCGCGGCGCCCTCCGGTTCGGCTTCCGCTCCGGTTTCCCCCGGGCGGTACGGGCCCGCGCGCCCGGGGACGTACAGGTCGAGGCGGTCCTCCTCGGGCGGGCCCGCGGGCCCCGGCTCCGGGTCGGACGCCCCGACCCCCGAGCCGGTGGTCGCGTCCGTACCGTCCGCGCCGTCCGTACCGTCCGTCTCCTGCCCGCCGGGGTCGCCCACCGCGCGGGTCCCGGTCCCGTCGACCGCGCCCGTCCCGCTCGCCGGTGCGGTCCCCGCGCCCCGGGCCGCCCGGGTGCGCCCGGCCAGCCAGAGCGCGTCGGCCAGCTCCTCGACGGAGGGGTCGAGGCCGGCGGCGCGCAGCAGGGCGGTCAGGTCACGGATTCCGGGCGGCGGTGGTCCGGCGGCTGCGGTCACGGGCCCTCACCTCGAACGGTCGAGCCGCTGGATGAGCAGGTCGGCGAGGTCCTCCCGGGTGGGCGGCGCCGCGTGGTGGGTGAGGTAGATGGCGTTGAGGAGCTGGTCGGCGGCGACGAGCTCGCTCTGGGAGCGGCTGAGGAACTCCCGGATGAGGTCGGCGCCGAGCGCGGCCGCCTCCTCGCCCAGGTGGGCCCGGACCATGGTGGCGAGCCGCTTCTCGCCGGGCGGGCCGAGCTTGAGCTGGATGCAGCGGCGCAGCAGGGCGGCGGGGAAGTCGCGTTCGCCGTTGCTGGTCAGGATGATGAAGGGGAAGGCGCGGCAGCGGATCCGGCCGCCCCGGACGCTCACCTTGGCGCCGTCGTCGGTGAGGACCTGGACCTCGGGTTCGCGGTCGGCGACCCGCTCCAGCTCGGGGAGCGCGAACTCGCCCTCCTCCAGGACGTTGAGCAGGTCGTTGGGCAGGTCGATGTCGCTCTTGTCCAGCTCGTCGATGAGCAGGACGCGCGGCCGGTCGGTGGGCAGCAGCGCGGTCCCGAGCGGCCCGAGCCGGATGTACTTGCCGATGCCGGGCGTTCCGCCGGGGTCGCCGCCCCCGGCGGCGATCTGCACGTCCTGGAGGCGGGCGATGGCGTCGTAGCGGTAGAGGCCCTCCTGGAGCACGGTCCGGGAGACCACGGGCCAGCGCAGGACGCGGCCGAGCTTCAGCTCGTGCGCGACGGCGTGCGCGAGGGTGGACTTGCCGGTGCCGGGGTAGCCGGTCACCAGCAGGGGCCGGCGCAGGTACAGCGCGGCGTTGATGACGTCGAGCTCCTCCGGTTCGGGCCGGTGCATCTCGGCGGCGTGCCGGTGGGCGCCGAGCCGCCGGGTGGCGGCGCCGTCGACCGCGGCGGCCGCCTCGCCGGGCGGGGCGACCGGGCCGCCGTCGAAGTCCCGCCACGGCGGCGGGGGCGGCAGGGCGTCGATGCCGTCGTGGGGTTCGCCGACCCCGCGGTAGATGAGCCACTCGTCGTTCATGGTCGCTCCCCCTTCGTGGCGGCCGCCCCTGCCCCGGCCCCGGCGGGGCCGCGGCTCACAGGTCCCCCTGCAACGGTTCGTCGTCGGGCAGCGGGCGCCCGGGATCGTCCCAGACCAGGCCCAGCCCGGCGGCCCAGTACGCGTCGGGGTCGTGCCCGTGGGCCCGCCCCCGCAGGGACTGCAGCCGCAGGGCCAGCACGCCGCCGCGGCCCGCGTCGGCGAGTTCCTCGCGCAGGGCGCGGTGGAAGGGCGCGCACGGCAGCGTCGGGTCCGCCGGGGGCCGCCGGCACAGCACCACCCCGTAACCGGCGCGGTGGGCGGAGTGCAGGGATCCGAGGGTGGGGTCGGCGTCCGCGGCCCGGCAGTGGACGGGCACGGTGTTGTCGGGCTGGCCGTCGAGCCAGGCGTACGTGGGGGTGCGCCGGCGCCCCCGGTCGCAGTCGGCCCGTTCGTCGAGCAGCGGTCCGGCCTGGACCCGGGCCCAGCGGTCGGCCCGGCGGTGGCCGTCTTCCGTGGCGGGCGGTCCGGGCTCGGGCGGGTGGCGGAAGACCACGGGGCGCTGGGTGCCGACCGGGACCGCGCCCACCACCACCCACTCGTCCACGGGCAGGGTGAAAAGCTCGGGTGCGACGGCGGCCTCCAGCAGCGCGGCCCCCTCGTGCGTGTCGCAGCGCCGGAAGGCCTCGGCCAGCGGGGCCCGCAGCAGCTCGGGCAGCGCGGCGAGGGTGGCCCGCTCCCCCGCGTCGACGGGGGTCAGGTGCTCGGGGCCGAGGAGGACGGAGACCCGCCAGTCGTAGACCCGCTCCCAGCTGTGCGCCCACACCTCCAGCAGGACCGAGGGGCCGGGCGGGAGGATCTCGGCGGCGCGGGCGGGCCCGATCCGGACGGCTTGTCCGGCGGCGGCCAGCCTGCGCTCCTCGCGCGCCCGCTCGCGTTCCAGCAGGCCCCGCTCGTGCCGCTCGCCCAGCTCCCGGCGCAGGGGTCGCCACAGCCGCTCGGCGGTGGCCCGCACCCAGTCCCAGAGCTCCTCGTCGGCGCCGGGCGCGGGCGGCTCGCGGTGTTCGGCGACGCTGACGTCGGTGGCGTAGCGCAGCATGGCGGCGGCCTCGCTGACCCCGCCGGGCGGGTCGTAGAGCAGGCCGAGCCCGTCGCGCCAGCTCAGCGGGGCCAGCGGGCCGGGGTCCGGCTCCTCCCCGCGGGCCGCCTCGACCAGCGTCCGTACGGCCTCGGAGGAACCGGGCGGGGGCAGCTCGGCCAGCAGCCCGCACAGGGTGGTGCGCTCGCCGGGGGTGAGGCGCTGGCGGCCGCCGTAGGGGTCGGGGTCGGGGCGCGGGAGTTCGTCGTGCGCGTCGGTCCAGGTGCGGCGGTTGTCGACGTCGCTGAGGTGCTGGTCGTAGTGGTGCAGGTCGTGGGCCTGCATGACGCGGCGGTAGAGCCCGATCCGGCTCTTGGCGGAGATCGGCAGGGTGCGCAGCTGGACGACGGAGACGGCGAGCCCGCCACCGCCGCGCGCGCGGGCCTTGACCACGCCGACGACCTCGCCGCGGGCCAGGTCGACGACCGGGCCGCCGGACATGCCGTGCTCGATCTCGTCCTCGGCGCCGAGCCGGATGGCGGCGCCGTTGCCCGCGGTGCCGCGCAGCCGGGTGGTGCGGCCGGTGATCTCGGGGGTGCCCAGGTCCTCCGTGCAGCCGAAGTACGCGACCTCGTCGAAGCGCGGCCTGGCCCGGTCGGTGAGCCAGACGCAGGCGTGCGAGACGGGGGCCAGGACGCGCACGAGCGCCAGGTCGGGCAGCTCCCACAGGCCGGGCCCGCCGGGTCGGCGCTGCTCCAGCCGCTCGGGCAGGACGCACTCCACGCGTCCGGCGACGGTTCCGGTGGCGCCGTCCCCGCCGGAGGAAAAGGTGATGCCGACCTCCCGTCCCACCAGCCGCATCCCGCCGCCCCCTTCGCCCACCACGTGCGCGCACGTCAGGACCCAGCCGGGAGCGATGAAGAACCCGCTGCCCCAGGTGGCTCCGGTCCCAGGGTCCTCATACCCGTTCGGCGGGGCGTGGACGCGTACGGTCGCGGCCTGGACGAGGGGTTCCAGGAGCTCGAAGGCGCGCGCGGAGTCGCCCGTGCGCCCGTCCGCCATCCCCCGCCCCCGGTCCCGGTGAATCAGCACCCAGCAGCAACCAACGACTGCGTCCGCCAAGCGTGTTGAGGCCATCCAGGTTATCCCTGCCCGGTGCCCGGCGGGAGGTGTCCGGCCGACGCGGATTATCCTGGCCGGGAAACACCCCCATCACGCACGGAGCCTGTCTTGTACTTCACCGATCGCGGCATCGAGGAGCTGGAGAAGCGGCGCGGCGCGGAGGAGGTCACCTTCGAGTGGCTCGCCGAGCAGCTGCGCACCTTCGTGGACCTGAACCCCGACTTCGAGGTCCCGGTCGAGCGGCTGGCCACCTGGCTGGCCCGGCTCGACGACGAGGACGAGGACGACGAGTAGTCCGTCCCGTCCGATCCGGGTACGCCGAAGGCCCCGCCGCATCACTGCGGCGGGGCCTTCGGCGTACTGCTGCGCTACGGGCGGCTCGCTCAGGCGAGGCGCGCCACGCCGTCCGCGCGGGCGGCGGCGGCGACCGCCGCGGTGACGGCCTCGGCGACGCGCTCGTCGAAGGGCGACGGGATCACGTAGTCGGCGGCCAGCTCGTCACCGACGACACCGGCGATGGCGTCGGCGGCGGCGATCTTCATGTTCTCGGTGATCCGGGAGGCCCGGACCTTGAGGGCGCCCGCGAAGATGCCGGGGAACGCGAGCACGTTGTTGATCTGGTTCGGGAAGTCCGAGCGGCCCGTGGCCACGACCGCCGCGTACTTGTGCGCGACGTCGGGGTGGACCTCCGGGTTCGGGTTGGCCATGGCGAAGACGAAGCAGTCCTTCGCCATCGTCGCCACCGCGGCCTCGGGGACCGTACCGCCGGAGACGCCGATGAAGACGTCGGCGCCGACGAGGGCGTCCTCCAGGGAGCCGGTCAGACCGGTCTTGTTGGTGAGGCCCGCGATCTCCGCCTTGACGTCCGTGAGGTCGGAGCGGTCGGCGGAGACGACGCCCTTGCGGTCGGTGACGCAGACGTCACCGATCCCGGCGTCCACCAGGATCTTGGCGATGGCGATGCCCGCCGCGCCCGCGCCCGAGATCACGGCGCGCAGGTCCGCGAGGGTGCGGCCGGTGAGCTTGGCGGCGTTGCGCAGGGCGGCCAGCGACACGATGGCGGTGCCGTGCTGGTCGTCGTGGAAGATCGGGATGTCCACGCGCTCCTGGAGGCGGCGCTCGATCTCGAAGCAGCGGGGCGCCGAGATGTCCTCCAGGTTGACCCCGCCGAAGGAGGGGGCGAGCCGGACGATGGTCTCGATGATCTCGTCCGTGTCCTTGGTGGCCAGCGCGATCGGAACCGCGTCGACACCACCGAACTGCTTGAAGAGGATGGCCTTGCCCTCCATGACGGGGAGCGAGGCCTCCGGCCCGATGTCACCGAGTCCGAGCACGGCGGTACCGTCGGTGACGACGGCGACCACGTTGGACTTCCAGGTGTACTCGTTGACCAGCTCGGGCTGCTCCGCGATGGCGGTGCAGACCTTGGCCACGCCGGGCGTGTATGCGAGGGACAGGTCGTCCTTGTCCCGGACGGGAACGGTGGCCACGATGGCCATCTTTCCGCCACGGTGAAGCGCGAACACCGCATCCGGGTTGTTGTCCGTAACGCTGTCGCTGCGAGGATTGACGATCTCCGCTGCCACTTTCTTAACCCCTTAAGTCTTTAATTCGTTGAGGGTGACCACTCCTGGTTAAGGGGTGGGCGGGCACCGCGTCCGTACTCCGCGTCGACGGGTTGGTTGATCCGTCTCCGCGAAGGGGAGGTTCGTACGCGCGGGCGCGCCGCACGCGCGCCCTGAGCCCCGGATGAGGGGTGTAAGGATCTGTTCTACCCGAAGAACGCTCACCCAGACGAGTCGATTCCTGCTCGACCATAAGCCTCTTGTCCTAGTTTCGGCGAAAAGTCCAAGAGTCTGTGTCCAGTACCCGAGACGGACCGCAAAAGCTCCGGTAAAGAAGGCCTCCGACGGCGCATACTCCCGCCGCGACAGCCCATCCCCGCAGCGATGTTGGGTTACCGGGGTCGCCCGTTATGCGATTTTGACCTGATGGGCATCCTGAATGCGCCAGTCCGAATGGCAAGATGCCGTAATCACACAAGGTCGCGACACTCGAAGGTGCGTGCCCGACCGCCATCGGATGCTTTCCACCCCTGTCGGAGGAACCAGCTCATGACCGCAAGCACCACCCGCCGCACGACTGCCGCCCGGTCCCGGATCGCCGCGGTCGGCGCGATCGCGGTCGCCGGCGCCCTGATCCTCACCGGGTGTGGCGACCAGACCGACAAGGGCTCCGACACGGGCGGCAAGACGAGCAGCGCCCCGCTGTTCTCGAAGCTCCCGAAGAAGATCCAGGACGCCGGTGTGATCAAGGTCGGCACCGACGCCACCTACGCCCCGATGGAGTTCAAGGAGGGCGAGAAGATCGTCGGCGTCGACCCCGACATCGCCGCCGCCCTCAGCAAGCAGCTCGGCGTGAAGTTCGAGTTCACCTCCGGCACCTTCGCCACGCTGCTGGGCGGTCTGCCCACCGGCCGCACCGACGTCGTCATGTCCTCCATGAGCGACACCAAGGCCCGCCAGCAGGGCCTCGACGACAAGGGCCAGAAGACCGGTAACGGCGTCGACTTCGTCGACTACTTCACCGCGTCGACCGGCATCCTGGTCAAGAAGGGCAACCCGGAGGGCATCAAGACCCTCGACGACCTGTGCGGCAAGAAGCTCGCCGTCCAGCGCGGCACGACGTACGAGCAGTCCGCCAAGGACCAGAGCGCCAAGTGCGAGAAGGACGGCAAGGCGAAGCTCTCCATCGAGGCCTTCGACACCGACGCCGAGGCGCAGACCCGCGTGAAGGCCGGCGGCGCCGTCGCCGACCTGAACGACTCGCCGGTCGCCGCGTACATCGCGCAGACCGCGGGCGGCGGCAACGACTTCGAGGCCGTCGCCAACCCGGGTGACGCCGGCCTCTTCGGCATCGCCATCGACAAGAAGAACACCGAGCTGCGCGACGCCCTGGCCGCCGCCATCGACGCGACGATCAAGGACGGCAGCTACAAGGCCGCCCTGGACAAGTGGAACGCGGCCTCCGGCGCCGTCACCAAGGCCCAGGTCAACGCAGGTCAGTGACCCCCACGCAGCACTGAAGGGCAGTCACTGTGACTGACAAGCTCGAAAAGGTCCCCGGACCGGCGGACACCCCGCCGGCCGGGTCCGTCCCGCCCGAAATGATCCGCGCCATCCCCGTCCGGCACTACGGACGCTGGATCAGCGGCATCGTCGCGATCGTCCTGTTCGGCGCGATCATCTACGCCTTCTCCCAGGGCAACGTCCGCTGGCAGACCGTCCCCGAGAAGCTCTTCGACGCGAGCATCCTCAGCGGCCTGTGGCACACGGTCCTGATCAGCGTCGCGGCGATGGCGCTCGGCCTGGTCCTCGGCGTCGCCTTCGCCGTGATGCGGCTGTCGAAGAACCCGGTGACCAGCACCATCTCCTGGTTCTACATCTGGTTCTTCCGCGGCACCCCGGTCTACGTCCAGCTGCTCATCTGGTTCAACCTCGCCCTGATCTTCCCGATCCTGAACCTCGGGTTCTACAAGGACGAGATGACCCAGGTCATGACCCCCTTCCTGGCCGCCCTGCTGGGTCTCGGCCTCAACGAGGGCGCGTACATGGCGGAGATCGTCCGGGCCGGCATCCAGTCGGTCGACGAAGGGCAGTCGGAGGCGTCCCACGCACTGGGCATGACCCGCACGCAGACGATGCGCCGGGTCGTGCTGCCGCAGGCGATGCGCGTGATCGTGCCGCCGACGGGCAACGAGTTCATCAACATGCTCAAGACCTCGTCGCTGGTCGTCGCCGTGCAGTACGCGGACCTGCTGCGGGCCGCGCAGGACATCGCGGCCACCTCGTTCGCGGTGATGGAGATGTTCATCGTCGCGTCGATCTGGTACCTCGCCCTGACCAGCGTGTTCAGCGTCGGCCAGTACTACCTGGAGCGCCGTTTCGCGCGCGGCTCGCTGCGCAGCCTGCCGCCGACCCCGCTCCAGCGACTGCGCGCCAACCTGAACATGTTCCGCCGTACGGAGGTGGCGAAGTGACCGCCCAGCCGATGGTCAAAGCCGAGGCCGTGCACAAGTCCTACGGCGCCGCCCACATCCTGCGGGGCATCGACCTCGAGGTCGCGCCGCGCGAGGTGTTCTGCCTGGTCGGCCCGTCCGGCTCCGGCAAGTCCACCTTCCTGCGGTGCATCAACCACCTGGAGCAGGTCAACGCCGGCCGCCTCTACGTGGACGGCCAGCTGGTCGGGTACCGCCAGAAGGGCGACAAGCTCTACGAGCTGAAGGACAGCGAGGTCGCGGCCCAGCGCCGGGACATCGGCATGGTCTTCCAGCGGTTCAACCTGTTCCCGCACATGACGGCCATAGAGAACGTCATGGAAGCCCCGGTCATGGTCAAGGGCGAGAGCAAGACGGTCGCGCGGGAGCGCGCCGTCAAGCTCCTCGACCGCGTGGGCCTGGGCGACAAGGGCGGGAACTACCCCTCGCAGCTCTCCGGCGGCCAGCAGCAGCGCGTGGCGATCGCCCGCGCGCTGGCCATGGAGCCGAAGCTGATGCTCTTCGACGAGCCCACCTCGGCGCTCGACCCGGAGCTGGTCGGCGACGTCCTCGACGTCATGCGGGACCTGGCCGAATCGGGCATGACCATGATCGTGGTCACGCACGAGATGGGCTTCGCCCGCGAGGTCGGCGACAGCCTGGTGTTCATGGACGGCGGCGTGGTCGTCGAGGCGGGCAACCCGCGCGACGTCCTCGGCAACCCGCAGCACGACCGGACGAAGGCGTTCCTGTCCAAGGTGCTGTAACCCCGCGCACGCAGTGGGAAGAGGGGCGGTGCGGACGATGTCCGTACCGCCCCTCTTCGTCGCTCCGCGGGCCCGCGGAGCGATCCCCTACTTGAGTCCTAGGACCAGCGCGTCCGACGGCGAGCGCCAGACGGTACGGGCCTCCGCGAAGCCCGCCTCGCGCAGGGTGCGGGCGTGCCACGCCTCGTCCGGGGTGTCCCCGTCGGCGTGCTCGCCGTAGATCTCGTACCGCTTCTTCGTGGGCTCGGCGAGCACCGGGTCGGCCGCGGCCACGGCCCACCACTCGGCCCAGTCGAGCACGCCCTCGGCGCGGGCCCGGTCCATGCCCGCGTGCCGGTGGGCGCGCTCGGCGGCGTTGAGGAGCGGGGTCGCCGGGTCGGGCATGTGGTCGGCGTTCATGAAGACGCCCCCGGGGCGCACCAGGGGCGCCAGCTGCCCGTAGAGCACGGCGAGCTGCGGGCTGTACAGCCAGTGCAGGGCGGTGGCCGTGAGCACCGCGTCGTAGTCCCCGTGCGGGAGCCGCAGGGCCCAGTCGGGGTCCTTGAGGTCCGCGGTGACGAAGGTGACCCGCGCGTCGCCCGCGAAGTGGCCCTCGGCGATGGTCAACAGGGCGGGGTCGAGGTCGACGCCCGTACTGGTGGCGTTCGGGAACCGTTTGAGGACGCGGTCCGTGATACTTCCCGTACCGCACGCCAGATCCAGCACCCGGGGCGCCGTGCCGACGACCGCCTCGACCATGTCCAGCATGACCCGGAACCGCTCCTCGCGGTCCGGGAGGTACCACTCCTGCTGGCGGTCCCAGCTGTCCTGCCAGGCCTGCCAGTCCGTTCCGGTCGCCGCGTCCGTCATCTCGAACCCCTCCACCCGTAATACCCTAGAAGGCATGTCGGCCGTTACCTGAACGGCACACCCGCACACTAATCCTCATCCGTAAGGACTACAAGTGGAACTGGCCCATTACTCGGACTACGCCGTGCGCCTGGTCAACACCGAGGAGCCGGCCCGTGGCAAGGACGCGCTGACGTCGGCGGAGACGGCCCGGGCCCTGTTCGGGGCCAGCCTCCAGGACGCCCGCCGGGTCACCGACGCCGACGTCACCCGTTTCCGCAACGTCCGCGCGCGGCTGCGCGCGATCTTCGAGGCGGCCGACTCGGGCGACCACTTCCTGGCGGTGGACCTGCTGAACTCGCTCCTGATGGAGTTCCCCGTGAGCCCGCAGATCTCCGGGCACGAAACGCCCGGCCCGGACGGCGAGCCCAACTGGCACATGCACCTCGCCGACCACCCCTCCAACGCCTCGGCCGGGTACGCCGCGATCGCCTCCATGGGCCTGGCGTACCACCTGACGTCCTACGGCGCGGACCGGCTGGGACTGTGCCAGGCGCCGCCGTGCCGCAACGCCTACCTCGACACCTCCACCAACCGGTCCCGGCGCTACTGCTCGGACCGCTGCGCCACCCGGGCCAACGTGGCCGCCTACCGGGCGCGCAAGCGCGAGGAGGCGCTCGGGTCCGGGAGCAGCGGACGCACCGCGCGGGCCAGCCAGGACGCCCGGGCCGCCAGCGAGGTCTGACCGGCGGCGGGCGGCCGCAGGCGCAGCCGCCCGACGCCCAGCACGAGTTCGTCGGGCACCACGCCGTAGTCCTCGCTGTCCCCGCTCTCGTTGAAGCCGTTGTCCCCCAGCACCCACCAGCCGCCCCCGCGACGCTCGGCGGCGCGCTTGACGACCAGCAGGTCCTGCTGGAGGGGGTGGCGCAGCACCACGACGTCACCGGGGCGCACGCGCCCGCCGTAGTGGACGAGCACCTGATCGCCGGAGTCCAGGGTGGGGGCCATCGAAGGCCCGTACACCTCCACCATCCCGATCGGCACGTGCATGTGACACCTTCCCGGTTCCGTCCGTACGTTCGCTCACCACCCCCATCGTGACGCTGGACTTTTGTCCTAAGCCCACGGGGCCGCCCGCGAATTCCGCTTTCTCACGGAGTAATCTCCCCCTTGAGAAGACGATCACGAGGAGGACCCACCCCCATGCTTTCCCGCTTCTTCGCCCCCAAGGTCACGGTCAGCGCGCACTGCGACCTGCCGTGCGGCGTCTACGACCCCGCCCAGGCCCGTATCGAGGCCGAGTCCGTCAAGGCCGTGCAGGAGAAGTACCAGGCCAACGACGACGCGGACTTCCGCGCCCGCGCCATCACCATCAAGGAGCAGCGCGCGGAGCTCGCGAAGCACCACGTCTCGGTGCTGTGGAGCGACTACTTCAAGCCGCCGCACTTCGAGAAGTACCCGCAGCTGCACGCCCTGGTCAACGACACCCTCAAGGCCCTCTCGGCCGCCAAGGCGTCGAACGACCCGGCGACGGGCCAGAAGGCCCTCGAGCTGATCGCGGAGATCGACCGCATCTTCTGGGAGACCAAGGCCGCCTGATCTCGGGCACCCCGGACACCTCCCCGCGCCGCTGCTCAGGGCGCGAACGACAACGGCCCGACCGCTCCGAGCGGCCGGGCCGTTGTCGTATGTCGCGCGCCGGGAACGGGCCCGGTGAGCGCACGGCCGCGCCGGCTCCAGGTGGGCCCGTTCGGGCCACGCGCGGAGGGGCGCGGGGGCCCCGGGCGCCCCCGCCCCGCCGCGGCCCAACCCACCCCCCCCCCCGGCCGGGGGGGGGGCCGATGGCGCCCGGGCCCCAAAGGAACCAGGGGTCAGGGGGTGGC
>NZ_JBHWLC010000113.1:0-20847 GCF_042730635.1 Streptomyces sp. NPDC059917 | reverse complement strand
GAACCCGTAACACCCGGGCGGTGGGCCGCCCGCCCGCCGCGGGGCCCCCCCGCGCCCCCCCCCCCCCCCGCCGCCCCCCCGGGGCGCCGGCGCCCCGCCCCCCGTGGGGGGGCGGCGCGGCGCCACGGCGGCGCGGCGGCACGGCGGCACGGCGGCACGGCGGCGCGGCGGCGCGGCGGCGCGGCGATCTCAGCGGAAGGCGTCGACGTTGCGGGCCGCCCAGTCGGCGAAGCCGCGCGGGGCGCGGCCCAGGACCCGCTGGACGTCCGGGCTGACGCGCAGCTCGGCGGGGCTCGGGGAGCCGAGGATGTCCAGGGTGTCGTCGGCGAGTTCGGCCGGCATGCTCCGGGCCATGGCGGCCCTGGCCTCGTCGCGGGTGAGGTCGTCGAAGCGTACGGGCGAGCCCAGCGCGGCGCCGATGGCCTCGGCCTGCTCGCGCGGCGTGATGACCTGCGGGCCGGTCAGCTCGTACACGCTGCCGGCGTGCCGGTCGTCGAGCAGGCAGGCCGCGGCGACCTCGGCGATGTCCGCCGGGTCGACGAGCGGCACGCCGACGTCACCGTAGGGCGCCGCGACGGCCCGTCGCGCACGGACGGACCCGGCCCACCACAGGGCGTTGGAGGCGAAGCCGCCCGGCCGCAGGACGGACCACTCCGGGCCCGACTCCCGCAGGGTGTCCTCCACCGCGCGGAGCGCGACCCGGGTCGGGCCGAACGGCCTGGTCGCCACGCCCTGTGAGGACAGCAGGACGATCCGGCGGACCCCGCGGGCGGCGGCTTCGTCGATGATGCCCGCCGGGGTGGCTCCGGCGGCGTGCAGATCGCCGGAGAGCAGCACGAACAACGCCTCCGCTCCGGCCAGTACGGGCCCGAGGCCCGCCGGTTCGGCCAGGTCGGCCACCACATGGCGGACGCCGTTCGCCGCTGCCGCCGCGTGCCGCGAGACCGTCGTCACCTCCTGCCCCGCCTCGACCAGCGCCCGCGTCAGCGGCCGCCCCACATTGCCGGTCGCCCCGGTCACCACGATCATGATCAGCTCCTGATTCCGTTGTCCTGTACGGGACTTCACGCTAGGCAAGGGGCTAACCTTTGGTAAGGGCATACCTTGAGGTAAGCCCCTAACGGGGCGGGAGGCTCGCAGGTCATGGAGACCGGGACAGGCAAGGCGTATGAGGTGTTTCACACCGACTGCCCCGCGCGGGACGCGGTCGACCACGTGACCAGCCGATGGGGCGTGTGGGTGCTGATCTCCTTGCGGAGCAATGACCTTCGCTTCTTCGAGCTGCGCGAGAGCATTCGGGGCATCAGCGAGAAGATGCTGGCCCAGACCCTGCGCACGCTGGTCCAGGACGGCCTCGTGTGGCGGGAGGTCCAGCCGACCACACCGCCCCAGGTCACCTACGGACTCACGGAGTTCGGCCGGGACGTCGGCGAACCCTTGAAGGAACTCTTCGACCGGATCACCCGGTGGATGCCACCGCGCGACGCGTGACGGCCGCTCGGGTCAGCACCGTGGCGGCCCTTGTCCAGTGCCGTGACCGGAAAGGTTGACCGTGTCACGGCACTAGGTGCGTGGGCGACGGGCCGCGGTCGCCGGGTGTTTATGGTTGCGTTCCATGACGAGGACCACGCCGCCACGACCGCTCGATGTCGAGGCGCTCTTCCCCGAACTGGCCGCTCACCGCGGTACGACGACGCGGCTCCATCCGCGGCCGGGCAGCCCCCGGACGTCGGACAGCTCGGTGGGCGGTCCGATGCTGTGGCCGGCCGTCGAGCCGTGGCCGGTGTGCGGTGAGGCCCACGGCCACGGGCGGGGTCGGCGCCCGGCCGACGTCCACCGCTACCGGCGGATCCTGGCCGCCGCATGGGCGCGGGAACAGGACCCGGGCCCCACCGCGGAGGAACGCGAGCTCCTGGCCGGGCTGCTCCTGGAGCACCGGCGCCCCGAGGCGTCGGGGACCGGTCCGCCGCCGATGATCGGCCTGGCGCAGCTGTACCGGCGGGACGTCCCGGACCTCCCGGCGGGGCCGGACGGCTGCGACCTGCTCCAGGTGTTCTGGTGCCCCTTCAACGCCCACGGCCCGAGCCGGTACGACGTGGAACTGCACCTGCGGTGGCGGCGGTCGTGGGAAGTCGCGGAAGTGCTGGCCGCACCCCCGCGGCCGCTGGTCGTCGGGTCCGACGGGTTCCTGCCCGAGCCCTGCGTGCTGCATCCGGAGCAGGTGGTCGGCTACCCGTTCGCCGGTCTCCTGCCCGAGCGGTTGTGCGCCCGGCTCGACGCCTGGGAGGAAGCCCGGGTACAGGAGGTCGATCGGTCGGCCGACGGGAACGCGGCCGAGCCGGTCGGCTACCAGTACGACCTCTCCATCCCGCCCGGCTGGCGCGTCGGCGGCTTCGCCTCCTGGCACGCCACGGACCCGTACCCCGTGGACTGCCCCACCTGCAGGACACCGATGCGCCTGCTGCTGACCGTCGACAGCTCCGAGTGGGACGGTGGCAGCGCCAGCTGGAGGCCGCTCGAGGACCGGGACCTGCCCACCCATCGGTACGCGACCCCCACGGGCGTCACCGTGGGCGGGTTCGGCGAACTCAACGTCTTCGCCTGCCCCGCCGATCCCGACCACCCGCACCGCTGGAACACCCAGTAGGGGTCCACGCGGACCTCCCCGCCGCACGGTGGGTCGGGGAGGGTCGGGGCGGGCCCGGGTGGGTCCGGGTGGGTCCGCTACATCAGGTGGTGGGCGAAGAAGGCCCCGACCCGGGCCCGTACCTCGGCGAGCGTCGCGACCGGGTCGCCGGTTCCGATGAGCGCGGTTCGCGCCGTCGCCGTCACGAGTCCGGCGCTCCGGAGTCGTGCGACGAGCGAGCCGTAGTCGGTGAACGCCCAGTGGTTGGCGCGGGCGAGCAGCACCCGGTGGCCGGGAAGGCCCGCCCAGGAGGACTCGATGCGGGCGGCGCCCTCGAACCCGTCGGTGCGGAACAGCAGCAGCGGCCGGTCGGAGGCGACCGGCGCCGGGTACAGGTCGAGATACCCCTCCAGGTTGGCCACCGCGCCGACCCTGCGGTCGCGGCGGGCCGCGTACACCGCCGCGGTGCCACCCGCGGAGTGCCCGTAGAACCCGATCCGGCGGGGGTCCGCGAAGGGTGCGAGCGGCAGGTCGCCGAGCCGGTCCAGGACCAGGCGGAGGTCCGCGATCCGGGTGTCCACCATCGTGCGGAAGGTCGCCGGGTCCGGCGGTCCCATCAGGACGGTCGTGCGCATCCCGGTCGGCAGTTCCACCTGGGAGGCGTCACCGGGGTGGTCGACGAGGACGACGACGCGGCCGTGGCTCGCCAGGTCCTCGGCGAGGGTCGTGCCGAGGGTCCGGGAGTCACCGCCGCCGGGCGAGTACACCAGTACCGGCCGCCGCCCGGGCAGCGGCGGCGCGCCCTCGTACCCATGGGTGAGGACCGCGCCCCAGTCCACCGTTCCCGGCTCCGGCAGTCCCCGATGGACGAGGGGCGCGAGGCCGGTGAACTCCCGGGCCTCGCCGGGGGTGAGCTGCGGGGCCCTGGAGAAGCCGCGTACCGACCGGGCCGGGTAGAGGACGGTCAGCATCAACTCCCGCACGCCGCCCACCCAGGGGTCGGTGCGGTCCGGGTCCGTCAGGTGGACCTTCCGCACGCCCACGGGGTGCGGTCCGGTGGGCGCGGGCAGCCGCAGGACCGGGCCGCCGGAGGCGGCGGACGCGACCGTGGGCAGCAGGGCGGCGGCGCTCCCGAATAGGGTGCCCTTCAGAAGAGTGCGTCGAGAAGTCATACGAACATCCTTGGGGCGGGGGCCGTCGCGAAGCGAAGGTTCAGGTGCTGCTCGAAAGGCTGGCCGAGGACGAGGAGTTGTGCGGGTGCTGCGGGTCCACTTCACCGGGCAGGACTTCGCCCGGATTCGCTTCGCACCCCGCCCGGCGCCGCTCCAGGAACTGCACGCCGCCCTGACGACAGCCGTGACCCGGCGTGGCGGCCCCCTGTTCGCGCCGTGGCGCGGCCGCGTCCTGCGCTCCCTCCCGGCCGCGAGCGATCCGCTCGCCGACCTGGTTCCGGCCGGCCGCCCGCCCTCCTTCCTCGACGTCCTCGGGGACACCATGGCCGACGGCTTCGCGCGGATCCGCGCCACCGGACCCGGTCTCGTCCGGTCCGAGTTGGAGCGGGTCCACGGGGCGACGCCCGCCCCCGGCTGGATCCGCGGCCTGCACGCGGGCGACGAGACGGCCTGGCGCACCCTGCACCGCGCCCAGCGGGCCGCGTACGAGACGGTCCTCGCCCCGGTCTGGTCCGTCGTACAGGACCTGCACCGCGACGAGTTCACCCGCTACGCCCTGACGGCCGCCGAGCACGGCGTGGCCGTGGCGTTGACCGGCCTGGCACCGGGCAGCCGACTCCATGAGGGCGTGTGGGAGTGGCCCTGTGCCGCGCCGGACCGCGACGTCCGCCTCGGTGGGCGCGGCCTGGTCCTGCTGCCCACCTTCCACCACCCGGCGGGCCCGCTCGTCCAGGACGCCCCGGGCCGTCCCGCAGTCCTGACGTACCCGGCCGGCCCCGGGCTCGCGCCCCCGACGCAGCGCCCGGCCACCCCCGCCGAGTCCCTGGCCGCCGTCCTGGGCCGCACCCGGCTGGACGCCCTGCGCCTGCTCGCCGAGCCGCACACCACGTCGTCCCTGGCCCGAGCCCTCCACGTCAGCAACGCGACGGCCTCGTCGCACGCGGCGGCGCTCAGATCGGCCGGCATGGCGACGACGACCCGCACTGGCCGCTCGGTCACCCACCGGCGCACGGCCCTCGGCACGCTGGTCGCGGGCGCCTGAGCACCCCGGTTCGCCCGGCTCACCGGCTGGAAGCGGGTGCACAGCCGATCCGGGCTCCACCCTCCCGCGCGCCTTCTCACAACATGGGGTAGGAGTCGAGGAACGACCCCCAGAAGGTGCTCGCGAAGGGCAGCGCGTCCCAGCGCTCCATCCCCTCGCGGACGATCTCCTCCACCTCGGCCCAGTCGTGGGGGCTCGGACGCTCGTCGGGCCCGGGTCGCTCCACCTCGAACTTGTAGACGAGGTAGGCGAGCGAGGAGACGTCCTGGTGGATCACTTCGTACTCGATCTCGGAGTCGGCGTCGCACACCCAGATCGTGCCGTTCCCGAGGTGCACGAACACGGTCGCCTGGAAGAGCGTGCCCAAGGGCTGCAGCTTCCCGTGCGGGGTGTCGACCGGCTCGGCGGACCAGCTGCTGTCGAAGGCCGTCTCCGGGCTCGCCGGGTCCCGGTCCGCCAGCTCTGCGAGCATGCGGAACAGCCCGTTGGAGTACGGGATCCCGACCTCGGTCACGAAGCGCGCCCCGCCGCCGCCCGGCCAGATGCGCGCCGCCGCGTCGGGCCGGAACCTCAACAGGTCGCCGGGCTCGGCCCGTTCCACGACCACGGGCCAGTCGATTTTCACCCGCACCGGTCATTCGTCCTTCGTGTCCGTCCGACGGAGATCACACTCCACGGCGACGATCCTGGCGGTTCGGGTGAGCCATCGGCAACTACGCCTCCGGCGGACCGTGAACCCTTCGGCCCGTCGTCGATGCGGCGTGTCGGTCGTGGCGGGAGCGGGCGAGGTCATGGGCCGCGCGGAGCAGCTCCCGGGTGGGCGCCTCCGTACGCTCGCCCGGGTTCACGACGGCCAGCCAGCCGACGGATCCGTACACGGGGTGCGCGAACAAGGTGTCGGGGGCGCTCGGGTCGACCCCGGCGGGGGCCGGGTCGCGTGGGGCGCGACCGGTCCACCGGACGTACGCCGCCTTGCCTGCGGCGATGTTCACGCGGAAGGTGCCGGGCCGGTCCAGACACGATGCCTCGTCGCCCGGGTAGTTCTTGGTCACGACCGTCGCGAACGGTTGGGTCGTCGTCGGGAGGACGCCGTCAGGTGCGTAGTAGAAGAAGGTGTCCCCCCAGCTGATGTCCGGCGTGCCGTCGCCGGGTGCGGGCCTGAGGGTCAGGACGCCGTCGAGGCCGTCCACGTAGCCGATGATCTCGTCGATGGTCATGTGCTCTAGCGTTGCATTCAAGTGCTTGTGGAGACTTTGACCGCAGGGTGGAGGGGAAAGCGATGCCAAGTCTCAAATCGGGTGATCTGCGCACTGCTGATGTCGCGCGCGCCGTCGGGTGCTCCGTGCAGCACGTCCGCGACCTCGAGCGCGACGGCGTGCTTCCGCCCGCGGCGCGTACGGAGGCGGGCTACCGGGTCTACGGGGAGGTGCACCTGCAGTCCGCACGGGCGTACCGGTCCCTCGCGGTGGGCGTGGGCCCGGTCGAGGCGAAGAAGATCGTGCGCGCCTTCCACCAGGCCCCCGTCTCCCGGGCACTGGCCCTCCTCGACGCGGCGCACGCCCTGCTCGATGCGGAGCGCGCGCGGCTGAGGCAGGCCGAGGAAGCCGCCCGGGCGATCTCCGGCGAGCCGATCGACGACGTGCTCGCGTCGGACTCGATGAGCGTCTCCGAGCTCGCCGACGCCCTCGGCGTACGTCCTTCGACGCTGCGGCACTGGCATGCGGAGGCCCTCGTCGTCCCGGACCGCGACCCGGTGCGGGGAACCCGACGGTACGCCCCGGCTCAGGTGCGGGACGCGCGGATCGTGCACCAACTGCGCAAGGCCGGCTACCGCGTGGCCCCGCTTCGGGCCCTCCTCCCGGAGTTGCGGCGCACCCGCCGTTCGGAGGACGTCGCCTCGGCGCTGGCGGCCAGGGAGGCGGCCGTCACGGCCCGGTCCGAAGCGCTGCTCCAGGGGGCCGGTGCGCTGAGCGCCGTGCTCGCCCTTCACCGGCGAGCCGTCTGATCCCGGGTCGCCGGTGGGGGGCCGCCCTGCTGGTGGGGCAGGGCGGCCTATCGGCCTGACGGCCTTTCCGGGGTGCGGGGTCAGCCGCAGAACGGGATGTCGCCGAGGTTCTTGGCGTAGCGGGCGGCGATCCAGCCGCGCCCGTCGGCGAGGCGGTACCAGAGGTCGTTGTCCCCGACCTGCTCGCCCTTCACCTTGCAGGTGATGGGTACGACCGTGCCGGGCTCGATGCCGCCCACGGTCTTGCTGGCGCGAGTGCTGCTCGTGTGCACGGGCAACGGGCCGTGGGAGACGACCTTGGCCTTGTGGTGGTGCTTGCCGCAGCTCCGGCAGGTGCCGGTCTCGCCGCGCTCGCCCCGGGGTCCCGCCGGGCCGGTGTCACCCTTCGGGCCCTGGGCACCCGTTGCGCCGGGTCCGCCCTCGGGGCCCCGGGGTCCGGCCGGACCGGTGGCGCCGTCCTCGCCCTGTTCGCCGCGCGTACCGGGCCGCCCCTGCTCGCCCTTCGGGCCGACGGGGCCCTGTGCTCCGGCCGGACCCTCCGGGCCTGCGTCACCGCGCTCGCCGCGGTCGCCCTTCGCACCGGGGCTGCCCTGCTCGCCCTTGGCTCCGGCCGGGCCGAACGGTCCGGCCGGGCCCTGGACGCCGGGCGTGCCGTCATCTCCCTTGGGGCCCGCCGGACCTTCTCGGCCCGCGGAACCCTGCGGGCCCGCCGGACCCTGCGCCCCTGCGGGACCCTGCTCACCCTGGGCGCCGTTGCCACCCTTCGGGCCCGCCGGACCCCGGGCGCCGTCCATGCCCTGCGGGCCTGCCGGGCCCTGCTCACCTGCGGGGCCCTGCTCGCCCTGAGCGCCGTTGCTGCCGTTGGGGCCTGCCGGACCCCGGGCACCGTCCACACCCTGCGGGCCTACCGGGCCCTGCTCGCCTTGAGCGCCGGGGTTGCCCTTGGGGCCTGCCGGACCCCGGGCGCCGTCCATACCCTGCGGGCCCACCGGGCCCTGCGCACCTGCGGGGCCCTGCTCGCCCTGGGCGCCGTTGCCGCCCTTCGGGCCTGCCGGGCCCTGCTCGCCCTGGGTGCCGGGGTCGCCCTTCGAGCCCGCCGGACCCCGGGCACCGTCCACACCCTGCGGGCCTGCCGGGCCCTGCGCCCCTGCGGGACCCTGCTCGCCCTGGGCGCCGTTGCCGCCCTTCGGGCCCGCCGGACCCCGGGCACCGTCCACACCTTGCGGGCCGACCGGGCCCTGCGCCCCCGCCAGACCCTGCTCGCCCTGGGTGCCGGGGTCGCCCTTCGGGCCGGCCGCACCGGCCTGGCCCTGCTCGCCCTTGGCCCCTGCGGGACCGGCCGGTCCCTGCGCGCCGTCGTCACCTCGCGGCCCGGGGATGCCCTGCGGTCCGGCCGCACCCTGTTCACCACGCGGGCCGACGGGACCTGCCAGGCCCTGTTCGCCAGCGGCGCCGCGGGCTCCGGTCTCGCCCTGGACGCCGGTCGCCCCTGGGTCACCCTTGGCTCCGGCGGGGCCCCGGGCACCCGTCTCGCCCCTCGCCCCTACCGGTCCGGTCTCGCCGGGGGCACCGCGCTCGCCCTGTGCCCCGACCTGGCCGGTGTCGCCCTTCACGCCCTGCGGGCCGACGGCCCCGGCGGTTCCCGGCTCGCCCTTCGCCCCCTGGGCGCCGACCGCCCCGGCGTCGCCGCGCTCGCCCGGGAGACCCTGGGCACCGGCCGCTCCCTGGTCTCCACGGTCGCCCTTGGGACCGACCGCCCCGGTAGCGCCGGTGTCTCCCTTCGCTCCGGACGGGCCGGTTGCGCCGGTTGTGCCCGTCGCACCAACGGCTCCTGGCGCCCCGTCCACCCCGTCCCGGCCTTGTGGGCCGGTAGTGCCCAGGGCCCCGGTGGCACCGCGCTCTCCGGGGATGCCCCGGGAGCCCTCCGCTCCCGTTTCACCCTGCGGGCCGCGCGGGCCGGTGACGCCCGTCGGACCCTGGTCGCCCTTGGGGCCCACCGCGCCGGTCGCTCCCTGTGCGCCGGTTGCGCCCTGGACGCCTGCCTCACCGCGCGCGCCCGGGACACCATCCGATCCACGGTCGCCCCGCGGGCCGACGGCTCCGTCCGCCCCCGGGTCGCCCTTCGCCCCGGCGGTCCCCGTGGCTCCCTTCGCCCCCTCGTCCCCCTTCACGCCTTGGGCCCCGGTCGGACCGGTGTCGCCCTTGGCGCCGGTCGCACCCTGGGCGCCGGTGGCTCCACGGTCGCCCTGCGCACCCTGCGCCCCGACCGCTCCGGTGTCGCCCTTGAGGCCCTGGGCCCCGGTCGCCCCGGTGTCACCACTCGCGCCCTGAGCACCGGTCGCACCCAACGCGCCCGGTGCCCCGGCGTCGCCCTTCGCCCCCGGGGTACCAGCCGCACCGGTTGCGCCCTGCGCGCCGGTCTCGCCCCGCTCGCCCCGGGCACCTGTCGCCCCGGGATCACCCTTCGGCCCCTGCGCGCCGGTCGCACCCGTACCGCCCTGCGGGCCAACGGGGCCAACGGCCCCCGCCTCGCCCTTCGCCCCGGCAGCGCCGGGATCACCCTTCGCACCCTGAGCACCAGTCGCACCCGTCGGACCGGTGTCACCCCGCGCCCCCGGCGTACCAGCCGCCCCGGTCGCCCCGGTCGCACCCGTCGGACCGGTCGCGCCCCTGTCGCCCTTGGGGCCGGTGATAGGGGTGTTCACGGCGTACAGGGCCGGGGAGGCGGGGTAGTTGTTCTCCACGACCCACTGGCCGCCGTCGAGGGTCACTCCCTGGGGCGCGTCCGCGTCGACGCGCAGGACCACCGACAGTCGTGTGCGGGAGTTCGCCGGGAAGTTGTAGCTGGATCCCGCGCCCGCATCACAGGTCAGCAGGCGGTTGTTCCCCGACGCCGTGCACGCGATCGAGCCCTGGGAGTCGTTGAAGTAGTAGCGGGACTCCTCGAACGTCGTCCGCTGCGGCGCGGTGATCCTGAATGCGTTGATGAACGCGAGCCCGGCTCCGTTGGCCACCACGATCGTGGCCCGCCCCGTGGCACCCGGCGCGATCGTGGGCACGTACGGCTGGGAGAAAGTGGTCGACGCCGCGTCCGCGTACGCCGACCACGGCAGCGGGGACATGATCGTGCCGGTGGCGAGCGCGGCGACCATCACGGCGCGCAGGTGTCTACGAGACATCGGGTTCCTCATCTGGGGCTGGAACGAGGCCGTCAAGGAGCGCTGACGGCGAACCGATGATCGATACGGTGCGCCCCCCGCGCACGGCAGCCACGCCACGGGCCCACGAAAGCTGGGCCCACACGGCCCAACCCTCGCGGCCGTCGGGTCAGCCGTTCAGGGCCGACCAGAGCCACTGGCCGCCGACTCGGACGTACAGCCTCTTGTTGGCCGAGTCCACGGCCGTCGTGCCGTCGAGCGGCTGGTGGGTGAACGAGGCGTCGTTGACCGGGCCGGGAACCAGCCGCAGTGGCGGGTTGGGGGCGTTCTTGACCGGGATCGTGCCGGTCGCCTGGGCACCGGTGCTGCCGTAGCTGTTCTCCACGCGGAAATCGCCGGTGGACGACTGCTCGTAGTAGATGTGGGTGCCGGTCGGCGCGGTCCCGTAGAGCCCGACGACGTTGCGCAGCACCGCGGTCGATCCGGGGCCCGAGTAGAGCGCCACGCCCGCGTTGACCGTGGCTCTGCCCGCCTTGTTGGCTATGACCACGTTCTCCAGGGCGCTCGCGCTCGCCGCCCAGCTGATGATGTTCCGCGCGGTCTCCGGGGTGCCGGCCGCGAAGTCGCCCGCGTAGCAGTAGATGTTCGTCGCGTAGACGTGCCGGCAGCCCGCGTCGGTCTTCAGGTGCGGGCCGCCCTGCATGCGGGAGGTCTCGAACTTGCAGTCCGTGATGTAGACGCCGTTGGGGTTGTTGGAGGTGACGGCGCCCTGGCCGACCCACAGCGCGCCGGTGCCGAACGCCTCGATGCGACAGCCGGTGAAGTGGATCTGGTTGATGTTGTCCTGGCTGTACCCCCAGGTGCCGGGGGTGGCGGAAGAGGCGTTGCGCAGCCAGACGTTGGGCTGGGTGGAGCTGCCCGTGGTGCCGGTGCTGTCCTCGATGACGAGGTTGTAGAAGCGGGAATCCCAGAACTCGACGGCGTCGATGCACATGTCGTTGTTGGAGGACATGAAGACGTCGCGGAAGTAGGAGTTGTTGTTGTAGTAGAGCTCCAGCAGCAGGCCGGTCTTGCGGTTGCCGTTGAAGCCGAGGTTCTCCACGGCGCAGTAGCGGCGGTGGGTGGTGCCCGTCGAGCCGGAGGTGCCGGTGCCGGACATCCGCAGCAGGATGCCGTCACCGCCCTTGATCAGGGTGGATGCCTTGGCGCCCGCTCCGGCGAGGCGGATGCCGTCGCCCTTGACCGCGAGGGCGGGCTGCCCGGGGGTGGGCTTGACCAGGTACTTCCCGCCGGGGAAGTAGACCGTGCCGCCGCCCGCGGCGGCGGCCGCGTCGAGCGCCGACTGGATCGCGGGGGTGTCGTCGGCCGAGCCGTCGCCGATCGCGCCGTACGCCTTCACGTCGAACCGGTCGGACGTGCCCGCGGCCGTCGGCGCCGCGGCGGCGCTCCCGGCGGCGCCCAGTACGGCCGCCCCGGTGGCCAGACCGGCCACGGCCCCGGTGAGCAACGCCCTGCGTGCGGTCCTCGGTTGTTCGTTCATGGTCTGGTCTCCCCCTGTGCCGTGCCGATCGACGAACACGATCATGTCAGGAGCCACTGACAGCACGGGGTGCGGACCGCGCCCCTCCCGACGGTCCGGGCAGGCGCGTCACAGGCCCAGGGAGAGGATCCTGCGCATGTCCGCACCCGGCAGGTCGGGGTGAGCGGCTGCGGCGCTCGCGACGGACTCCGCCGGATCGGCCAGCAGCCGTACCAGGTCCTCCGCCGGAAGCCCGGGGTGGGTCGCTACCGCGCGGCGCACCGTGTGGTCGGGATCGGCTGCGAGGAGCCGCAGGGATTCGACCGGCAAGTCCGGATCCCGCACGGCCAGTTGCCTCATGCGCGCGTCGGGGTCGGTGGCCAGGCGCCGCAGGACTGCCGTCGGGAGGGGGAAGGTGTCGGCCGGACGCCACCGGACCCTCTTGTCGGGACGGTATCCGCAGTCGAGTCGCTCGGCGGTGGCGGGATCGATCCGGTCGCGGGCGTGCAGGGCCGTCGTCGTACGGACGTGGCTGTCCTCGTCGTCGAGCAGCCGGGCCACGACGGGTGCCGGAAGGCCGTCGGCCGCCGCGGCCGACGCGCGGAAGCAGGCGTACGGCGAGTCGACGTGCGGCAGGGGGTCGGCCGTCACCCACGGCAGGCCCAGGGAACGCAGCTCCGCACGTGCCAACTCCCCCGCGATCTCTCGTTCGAGCGCGTCGTCGTCCAGGTCCCGGTGGTTCGTGAGCCAGTCCGGTGGGGGCACGTCGGACAGGATCTGGGCATGGATCGCGGCGCGGGTCGGCTCCGGGGTGTCCTGCCGGGCGAATACGCGGAGCCTGCCGCGCGGATCGGGATCCTCGGCGAGTTCGTCGCGCAGCGCCGGGGTGAGGTCCGGATGGTCCGCGAGTTCCCTCCGTACGTCCTCGTCCGGGTCGTCGGCCAGCCGCCGGGCGCAGTCGGCGTCCAGCTCGCAGTGGCGTACGGCCCCGGCACGCGTGACCGGGTCGGCCAGCAGCGCCGGCACCAGGTCGGACGGCGGAACCGGATGGGGGGTCCGCCGGTAGTAGGTCGCGCAGGCTCGCGCGCGCACCGAGTCGTCGGGATCCGTCAGCAGCAGCCGGCGCACCGGTTCGGGGGCCCCTGTCCACTACCCCGCGAGCGTCGCCCGGACCGTCCGCTCCGGATCGGCCGCCAGCCGGACCCGCAGGTCCGCCGGTAGGTGATCGCTCTGCGCCAGGTACGCGCGCACCTGCGGGTCGGCGTCGTCGAGCAGCAGCTCGAACAGCTCGCGTGGCGCGTCGTCCGCGGCGATGGCCACCGCCCTGCGCACCGCGGGATCCGGGTGCTCGGCGAGCACCGTCCGGAAGGCGTGCGGGAGGCTGCGGTTGAGCGCGAGCGCGTGGGTGAGGGAGTGGTCCCCGGCCGCGATGATCTCGGCGATCACGTCATCGCTCAGGTCCCGCCGCCCGGCCACGCCGCCCGGCCCCGTGCGATGGGCGAGGAGGCGCCGTACGAGGTCGGACGGTAGGGCGGGGTTCTGCGCGAGCCCTTCCACCACCTGGTCCAGATGGACCGGCAACGGCACGGCGTCCGACACGGCGGGCAACCCTTCTGCCTGGGTGAACCGACCACCGAGTCTCTCACCCGCGTTCGGTACGGATACGTGCGGTACGGAGGCGTGCGGTACGGAGGCGTGCGCTCGCCTGCCCGTCCTCGTGGTGCGGCCGGGTCGGTCGGGCGGTACCCGCATACGGGTGATCCTGCGACCGCGCTCGTCACGCGACTGCGGGTGGATTGTCCTACAGATATGACGACTTCGCGCACGCTGTTCATGCCGTCGGGCCGGGTGGCCGTCCAGCATTCCCTTCCCGCGCCGGGCGAGCGCCGCCGGCTCCGTGAAATGTGGGGGCTGACGCCCCAGCAGGTGGCGGATGCCTTCGGCGTTCGGGTGGCCACCGTCCGCTCCTGGGAGTCGGGGCGCAGTGCGCCGACGGGCAAGCGCCGTGAGGCGTACCGGCGTTTCCTGCAGGGGCTCGCTCAGCGGGCCGACCTTCAGCCCGTGGCGGTTTCGCTGCCGGCGAGCCGCAGCCATGACGACTCCGCGGTGCGCCCGAGTGCGGATCGCCCGGAAGCCGTCGTGCCGGAGGCTGCTGCGGAGCCGGGCGCCGCGGTGACGTGGGAGCCCCTGGCTGCGGGTGGCGTGGAGGCTCCCGTTCCGCCGGAGCCGGGAGAGGCTCCGCAGGCCGGGTGGGTGCGGGGTGTGGCCGCGGCCGTTGTGGTCGTCGGGGCGTGGGCGTTGGTGCTCGTGCTTCTGGGTGCCTATGTACCGGGGTGGACCGGCTGATCTCCAGAGCCGTCAGACGATCCCGGTCACGGTGACGTGGACCGGGATCGTTCGTGGTGCGCCGGGGTATTGCGCCCGGACGGTCTCACGGATGGCGCGGGTCACGTCCAGCGCCCGGTATCCGCGCAGCAGCACGACGTGGACCTCGACGGCCGGTTCCCCTCCTTGGGCGCCGCTGGTGATCCGGATGCCCGCCGTGCGCTGGGACGCGGGTCCTGGTGCGGGGATCTTGAGCCTGGACGTGGTGGCGGAGCGCAGGAGGTCGCCCAGGGCGGGCCTGAGGAAGGCGACGCCGCTCACCCTCAGGACGGCCTCGCCGATCGTCTTCCGGGCCCGTTCGCCGCTGTGCGCCGTGGTCATGGTTGGTCCTCGCCGGGGGCTTCGTGGTGGAGGTCGGTGACGGTCACGTCGATGGAGGCGATCCGCATGCCCAGGCTCTGTTCGGCGGCCTCGGCGATGCGCTCGCGGATCTGGTCGGCGACGTGTTGCAGGTGCCGGGTCATGCCGACCGTGACCTCGATCCGGACGTGTGCCGGTGTACGGGCCCCCGGGCGCGGGGCGGGCCCGGGGTCGACGCGGCAGCTGCCGGCCCGGACGCCCGGGAGGAGTTCGGCGGCTGCGCGGAAGGTGCGGGCGGCGACGGCCTCGTAGATCCAGGCGTCCTCGTCCATCTCGCCGAGCGCGAGGGTACGGCCGGGGCGCAGTTCGAGGCGTACGACGTCCATGATGCTCGCGGTCAGCCGGGAGGCGCTCTCCTCCCAGTCGGGTCCGGCCGCCTGCTGGTCGTGGACGACGGCGTCGCGCAGTCGGGCGAAATCCTCGAGCGCCGCCGCGCAGTGGGGGCAGGCGGCCGGGTGCGGGGCTGCGGTCCCCACGACCAGGGGGCTCGGGTTCTGGTCCTCGTCGTCCCACAGGTCGGCGAGGTCCCTCCCGCACGCCAGGACCACATCGTGGTCGTCGGCGCTTGTGCCCGGTCGGGACTCGCCGGGTCCGTTCATCGCCATGCGCCCATCGCCTCCGTCAGACAACGCCGTGCTCTGAAGACTCGAGCCCGTACGGCTTCCTGGCTGATGCCGACCATTTCCGCAATGGTCTCGTACGGCATTGCCTCGATCTCCCGCAGGACCCAGCAGGCGCGCTGCTCCGTGGAGAGGACGGCCATCGCCTTGCCGAGTGCGTGGACGGCGGCCTGGGACTCCGCGGCGCGCTCCGGTGAGCTCTGGTGCTCGGGCGCGGCCTGCTCGGGCAGCTCGTCGATGTCCGTGACCGGGCGGCGGGAGCGCAGCGTGTTCAGGCACCGATTGGTCACGATCCGGTGCAGCCAGGTCCCGAATCCCGCGTCGCCGCGGAACTCGGGGAGTTTGCGCCACGCGCTGACGAAGGCGTCCTGGACCGCGTCCTCGGCCTCGGACCTGCTCCCCAGGAGCTGGGCCGCCAGTCGGAGCATCGGCGGCCCGTATCTGCGGACCAGGGCCTCGAAGGCCTCCTCGTCGCCTTCCGCCGCCCGCACGGCGAGGAGCGCGTCGTCGCTCTCCCCGGCCCGCGGGCTTCGTTGGCCTTGGTCCCGCTCAGCCGTCACCCGTCGGCTCCTCTCACGTTCACCTCGTTGGACACCCCGAGCACCCCCTCCGTTACGCGCACGGGACGACGAACTTCCCGGCCTTCTGATTCGGAGCAAGTGCGTAACGGGACTGCCCCGGCAGGTGTCGAACGTAGGCAAGCGCGTTTCGGCAACGACGTTCGTAGGGAGCGAGAATGACCACGCAGGAACTGGCCCCGGCCACGAGCACCCGCAAGAGTGCCACCACCACCCTGAGCACGGGGCAGAGCGGCGTGTCCGAGCCGCCCTCCACGCGCGGCAAGACGTCCATCGCGGACGTGGTCGTCGTCAAGATCGCCGGGATGGCGGCCCGTGAGATCCCCGGCGTCCACGACATGGGCGGCGGCCTGTCCCGCACCCTGGGCGCGGTCCGTGACCGGGTTCCCGGCGGGCGTCCCAACGTCGGCCGCGGCGTCAAGGTGGAGGTCGGCGAGCGCCAGGCGGCCATCGACGTCGACCTCGTCGTCGAGTACGGAGTCCCCATCACCGACGTCGCCCGGGACGTGCGGGAGAACGTGATCGCGGCCGTGGAGCGGATCACGGGGCTGGAAGTCGTCGAGGTGAACGTGGCGGTCAACGACGTCCACCTGCCCGGGGACGACGAGCCCGGCTCGCCGTCGGAGCCCCGCGTGGAGTGAGCGGCCCGGCCGCCGTTTTCCGTTTCTCGTGAGGGGTGAAGTCGTGAGGGGTGAAGTGATGGGCAAGGACACGCTGGGACTGCTGGTCGGCATGGCGCTGGCGTTCGCCGGATGGTTCGGTGGCTTCGGGGCCTTCCTCCTGGTCGCCGCCCTGGGAGCGCTCGGCTTCGCGGCCGGGCGGTTCCTGGAGCAGGGAGGCGACCTGCGGGAGCTGCTCGCGACGCGCGAGAGGACCCGGAGGTGACGGCCCACCAGCGGGGCACGACCACCGTCGCCGACCGAGTGGTGCGCAAGATCGCCGAGCAGGCCGCGCGGGAAGCGGTCACGGGTCGCGGTGGCAGCCTCACGAAGGGGTCGGCCTCCGTGCACGGGCGGACGGCGCGGGTGGGCGTCGACGTCGCGCTCGCCTACCGCGGCTCGGCGGGCGAAGCCGCTCGCCTCGTCCAGGACCACGTCGCCGCCCGGACCCGTCACCTGACGGACCTGCGTCTGCCCGCACCCCGCGTCAGCGTCCGGGCACTCACCACCCCGGCCGGTGCGCCGGGCCCCACCGGCGACGAGGTCTCCCCGGCCCCTGAGGGGGCACGGCGCCGCCGGTGGTCCGAACGCCGCCTGCCCGTCGCCCTGTTCTCCATCGCGGCCTTGGTCGGCGCCGGCGCTCTCGTCCACGATGCCGCCGCCGTACTCCTGTGGGGGCATCCGTCGGCGCCGTGGCGCCGCGACCTCGTCGACTGGTTGGCCGGGAACGGCCCGGCCGACACCCCGGCATGGGCCGCGGCAGTGGCGGCCGTGGCGGGCCTGTGGATGATCGCCCTGGCCCTCACCCCGGGGCGCCGCAAGGACCTGACCATGGCCATGGCCTGCGACGGCGTGCGGGCCGTCATCAGCCGGCGTTCGGCCGGACATCTGATCACGGCCGCCCTGACCCAGGTCCCCGGCATCACCGCGGGCCGGGCGCGGGTGGGCCGCAGGCGCGTGCGCGTGCGGGCCGAATTCGCCGACATCGAAAAGGCCCGGGCCCTCGAAGAGGTCGGGCAAGCCATCGCGGCCGCGGTGCGGGAGCTGGGTCTGGCCGCGCCGCTCCGTACCCGCGTCCGCCTGCGCCCGAGTCGGCTCTCGCGGTCGGCGCCCCCGACCCTGCAGGAAGAGGACCTCGATGGACCGCACGCGTAACCTCGTCAACCGGCTGATCCTGCTGACCGGCGGCGCCGTACTGCTCGCCGCGGGCACGGCCGTCCTCACCCACCACGCACCCGGCGCGAGCGAGTTGCCTCGCTGGTGGGCGGCCTTCGGCGACCGCGGCCACTGGATCGCCGCCCGGACCGGGTGGGGTTCGCGGAGCGGATGGGATCCGGCCGCCGCGGGCGCCGTCCTGCTCCTGGCCTCCTCGTCAGCGGCCGTGCTGCTCCTGCAACTTCGCCGTCGCATCGTCCGACGGCTGCCGCTGTCCGCCCCGGGCACCACACTGGAAACCGGAGCCCTCACGACGGCGGTGACGGCCCGCCTGCGACCCCTGCCCGGCGTCGTCGCGGTCCGCGGCAGCCTGCGAGGGACACCGGCGCACCCGTGTCTCGGGACCCGCCTCGTCCTGGACGACACCGCCTCGCCGCGCCAGGTCCTCACGGCCCTGACCACGGATGTGATGCCCGAGGCCCGCCGCTTCCTCACCCCCCATCCCCTGACGGCCGAAGCACGCATCACCGTCCGGGCCCGCCCTCGACGACGGGCGGTCTAGCCGCAACCACGACAGCGGCCGGGGACTCGGCAGCGGCACCTACCGGCTGACGTACGGCTCTTCGGACAGCCATCGCGCCGGGAGGACCGCGGCTTCGGCCGGCGCGTGCGGACCTGAGGCCCAGCGAGTGGGGTGGTGGTGGAGCGTGGGCGACGGCCGCGGGAGCGGTGACTAGGCGGACCCTGACGTGTACCGCCAGACGGCATGCTCCAGTCCAGCTCTGTCGTGTCCGAGAAGTGCGGCGGCTTCCTCGTAAGCTGCGCGCACCTGCTCGTAGCGGCGGTCCTGAACACCGGCATCCGCGGCGAAAGTCCGCAGATGTACGTCGACAGCGACCTGCGAGCGGCCGACAAGGTTGCTCATGTAGTCGATGCTCTTCGGACCCACCCCCTTCACCGTGCGCAGAGTGGCGCGGTTGGCCTGGTGGTCGAGCCATGTGTGGAGATCGTCGCGGGTGTCGACTCCGTTCACGGCCAGGAGGTCGGTGATGGCGCGCGCCGTCGCGACCTTCTGAGCGTGGTTGAACTTCATGGCGACGGCCAGGTCGTCCGTGGCGAGCCGGGCTTGAAATCCGCGGACCGTACTCGCATCCGGCCAGCTCGTCTGCAGCCGGAGCAGCCGCGGCCGGAGGGTCGCCTCGTAGTTGCACCGGGGCTGGAAGCTGACGTCGCAGATGACGGCGCCCATGTGGGTCCATCCGCCGGGCGGGGGAAACGGTCCGTCGCCAAGGAGGCGCTGAACGTGGCTGGCAAGCCGCAGGGCAGGGCTGGGTACGGGCATGGACCCATGATGCTGTTCTGGTCCCACGATCCAGCCGGAAAGCGCAGAACCCGCGAACGGTTGGGCGGCAAGAAGGCGCTGCCGAGGCGCGAGGAGGGCTATTCCGGGCGGCTGAAGCGGTGGGTGGACCAGAGGAGGGCCAGGGCTCCGGCGGCGAGGAGGGCGGCGGCTTCCAGGAGCAGCGGGGGGTGGTGGCCGAACCATTCGATGCCTCCCGCGGCCGCTTGGTCGGGGACCCGCAGTGTGATGGAGCGGCGCAGCAGGTCCACTCCGTAGGCGAGGGGGTTGCCGGCGGCGAGGGTGCGGGCCCAGCCGGGGAGGTTGTCCAGGGGGAAGAAGCCGCCGGAGAGGAAGAGCAGCGGCATCATCA
The DNA here is from genome assembly GCF_042730635.1 of Streptomyces sp. NPDC059917. Classification (NCBI taxonomy): domain Bacteria; kingdom Bacillati; phylum Actinomycetota; class Actinomycetes; order Kitasatosporales; family Streptomycetaceae; genus Streptomyces; species Streptomyces sp. NPDC059917. The sequence continues at coordinate 1,856 of NZ_JBHWLC010000113.1, read as the reverse complement.
CCAGGCCGAGCAGCATGTGGAAGAGTTCCGCGCGGTTCAGGCTGACGGCGAGGGCGAGCGCCAGGGCGGTGATGGCGAAGGAGGCCAGGACCATGCCTCCGAGGAGCATGGCCAGCAAGAGGGGGTCGTAGGGCAGGCCGACGGTCCCGGCCAGGGCCAGGAGGACGGTGCCCTGGACGGCGGCGACGGCGGTGCCGCCCGCGCAGTTGCCCAGGAGGAGGGTGGCCCGACTGGCCGGGGCCATCAGGAGTTCGCGCAGGTAGCCGGTCTGCCGGTCGGTGATCAGGCGGATGCCGACCATGATGGCGGGGGTCTGGACGGTCATCATCAGCATGCCGGGGAAGAGGTAGGTCTGATAGCCGACGCCGAGTGCGGAGTGCGGGATCAGGGCGGCCAGGCCGCCGCCCAGGACGAAGAGGTAGAGCACCGGCTGGATCAGCATCAGAAGGGTGTGGGTGGGGTGCGAGGACAGCCGTAGCAGGTCGCGGTGGACCAGGGCGCAGACCGCGCGCAGTTCCTGGCGCAGCCGGGTCCGCGGGGCCGGTTCGGCCGCTTCGGGGAAGGTGGGGGTTCCCGGTGCGGTGGTCGCGGGGGTGGTCACCGGCGCTCCCTTGCCGTCGTGGTGGGGGCCTGACCGGTGGCGGTGGGTGCGGGGGCGTGGCGTGCGGCGTGGATGCTGCGGCCGGTGTGGTGGAAGAAGACGTCGTCGAGGGTCGGCGGGGTGGCCGAGGCGGCCCGCACGGGGATGCCTTCGGCGTCGAGTGCGGCGCACAGGCGCGGGATCCAGGAGCTGCCGTCGGGCACGCGCAGGCTGATTCCGTCGGCGTCGACGGTCGTACGGGTCCCCGGCGGGGCGGTGCGGCGCACGACGCGCTCGGCGGCGGGGTCGTCGTGGGTGCGCAGGAGCACCCGGTCGTCGCCGATCGCGGCCTTGAGGGCGGCGGGGGCTCCCTGGGCCACCAGGCGGCCGCCGTCGATGATGGCGAGGCGGTCGCAGTTCTCGGCCTCGTCCAGGTAGTGGGTGGTGACGAAGAGCGTGATCCCCTGCCGGTCGCGCAACTGGCGCAGGTGGTGCCAGACCTGGGCGCGCGCGTGGGGGTCGAGGCCGGTGGTCGGCTCGTCCAGGAACAGGAGCCGCGGCTCGTGCAGCAGTGCGCGGGCGAGTTCGATGCGCCGCCGCATTCCGCCGGAGAGGGTGCGGACCGGGGCCGGCCGTCGGTCGCCGAGGTCGACCGCCTCCAGGACTTCGACGATGCGACGGCGGGCGTGCCTGCGGCCCATTCCGTAGAGGCGGGCATGGATGTAGAGGTTCTGCGCGACCGTCAGATCCGCGTCGAGTGCGCTGTGCTGGAAGAGCATGCCGACCTGCCGCCGGACCAGGTCGGGTCGGCTGACCACGTCGATCCCGGCCACGGTGGCCCCGCCCGCGGTGGGGCGCGCCAGGGCGCACAGCAGGGCGATGGTGGTGGACTTCCCCGCGCCGTTGGGACCGAGGAAGGCGAAGGTCTCTCCCTGGTGCACGTCGAGGTCGAGTCCGCGCACGGCGGGGGTGAGGGTGCCGTCCGGTCCCGGGTAGCTCTTGGCCAGGGCCCGGGTGCTGATGGCGTACGGCGCCGGTGTGGCGGGCGGGCTCGCGGGGGGCGTGGTCAGGAGGGGCGCGCGGGCGGGGGCGCGGTCACCGGCGTGCGGCTGCGTGGCCAAGGGGGGTCCTCGTCTGCTCGGAGTCGTCCGCGGGTGGGAACGGGTGCGGGAGGCGGTGTCCGGGGCGGGGCGGGGTAGCGCGGATCTGGTCGGGACGGGGGGGCTCCGGCGGGCGGGCCCCGGGGGGGCCGCCGGCCCGCGGGGGTACGGTGGGG
>NZ_JBHWLC010000112.1:0-20978 GCF_042730635.1 Streptomyces sp. NPDC059917 | reverse complement strand
GGGCCCGCGTCCCCGGTCGATCGGGGGGCGCGGGCCCTTTCGCGTACCGCGTGCCGGGCTACGCGATGTGCTCGTTCTCCAGGTCGGTCTGGTAGCGCTGCTTCAGCTCGGGCATCAGCCGCTTGAGCGTGGTGGCGCTGCGCGGGTGGACGATGCCGTGGCCGTCCGCGAGGTGTATGTCGAGCTGCTCGGGGCTCGGCCAGTTGCCGTGCTGGTCGACGTAGGTGCGGAAGACCTCGTACGCCGCCTCGGCGAACTTCACCTCGTCGACCGTGCTCTCGTCCTGCTGCGCCGGGTCGGCCGCGGGTGCCTGGGGCTGGGGCTGCGGGGTCGGCCGGGGCTGCTGCGGGTCCGCCGGGTCCGGTGCCTGGGCGTCCGGGCCGGTGGGGGGAAGGACCGGGGTGGGCTCCAGGCCCTCGACGTACTGCGGGTTGTAGCCGCCCTCGTACGCGGCCTGCGGGGCCAGCGGCGCCGCGAACCAGGCGCTGTTGTGGGCCGCGGGCATGGCCGTCGGGTCGACCGCGAAGGCCGGCGGGGCGTGCCCGGGGCCCGGGTGCGGGCCGGCCACGGGGCCGGGACCGGGCGGCCGCTGGCCGGGTACGGCCTGCTGTCCGGCGGCGGCCGACGGCTGGGCGCCCGGTGCGGCGTGGGCGTGGGGCGCCTCCAGGGCCGCCGGGCCCGCTTCGGGGTCCGCGGCCGCGACCGGGACGCTGACCGGGGGCAGCAGCGCGGGCTCGATGCCCGCGGCCGCCAGGCCCTCGGGGACGGTCTGGGACAGCGGGACGCCTATGCGGGCCAGGCGCAGCGGCATGAGGGCCTCGACGGGGGCCTTGCGGCGCCAGGCGCGCCCGTAGCGGGCCTGGAGGCGGGCCTGGTAGATGAGCCGGTCCTGTTCCATGCCGACCGCCTGCTCGTAGGAGCGCAGCTCCCACAGCTTCATCCGGCGCCACAGCTTGAAGGTGGGGATCGGCGAGAGCAGCCAGCGGGTGATCCGCACGCCCTCCATGTGCCGGTCCGCGGTGATGTCGGCGATCCGCCCCACCGCGTGCCGGGCCGCCTCGACGGTCACCACGAACAGGATCGGGATGACGGCGTGCATGCCGACGCCCAGCGGGTCCGGCCAGGCCGCCGCGCCGTTGAAGGCGATCGTGGCGGCGGTCAGCAGCCACGCGGTCTGGCGCAGCAGCGGGAAGGGGATGCGGATCCACGTCAGCAGCAGGTCGAGCGCGAGCAGCACGCAGATGCCCATGTCGATGCCGATCGGGAACACCAGCGAGAAGCTGCCGAACCCCTTCTGCAGCGCCAGCGCGCGCACCGCGGCGTAGGAACCGGCGAAGCCGATTCCCGCGATGACGACGGCGCCGGCGACGACGACGCCGATGAGTATCCGGTGCGTACGAGTCAGCTGCATCGCGGCCACCCGCGATCCCCTCCCACTATCGAGCTACGGCAGGCACAGCGTACGGGTGACGCGATGTCCCCTGCTCCGCACCCCCGTTCGCCCCTTCGGCCAGGTCAGGAGGCGGCGGCGGACGCCGATGCCGACGAGGACGGGGAGGCCGACGCGTCGGGCGCGTCCGAGGAGGCCGGCTTCTCACCGGCGGCGGAGACCGAGTTCACGGCTTCGCGGATCGCGGCGACCGCGCTCTCGAGCAGCTTGGCCTGGTCGGGAGCGGCGGCGCCCTCGTAGGCGGCGCCGTTGTAGTCGAGGGAGACGACGACGTTCTGCGTGCGCACGATGACCGTGGTGTTGAAGAAGTCGGCGCCGTCCTTCTTCGTGGCGTAGGTGACCGAGGTGCCCTGGTCGCCGACGCCGCCGACCTGGTCGTTCTTCACGTTCTGGGCGCCCTCGACGGCCTTCGCCGTCTGGAGCTGCTTGTTGTACTGCTCCTCGGCGCGCTTGTTGCCGCTGCCCAGGGACTCGTGCGAGTCGTAGCGGACCAGGGAGACCGCGAGCCAGCGGTAGTCCGAGCCCTTGAGGCCGTTCTCGTCGAGGCCGTTCCAGGAGCAGCTGGCGCGGCTGGTCAGGTCGTTCGACTTGGTGGCGTTGCCGTTCTTGTCCTTGGCCTTCGGGACGAGGGCCTCGATGGTCTTGCCCTGGATCGTCTTGCAGGGGTCGGGCAGCGTGGTGAACGCGGCCTTCTCGGGGGCGGACGACGGCTTCGTGCTCGGCGACTTGGACGAAGCGGACGAGTCGGACTTCTTGCCCGTGTCTGCGCTCTTGCCCGAGTCGGACGAGCAGCCGGAGACGGCGAGGATCACCGGGACGGCTGCGCAGGCGATGACGCGGGTGAGGCGCGAGGCTGATCGGTGCATGATTCCTTCGTACGTTTGTGTGTCTATGGGCGCGGGGAACCGGGCAACGGTAGCCCGATCGGGGCGCGCCCTGCTGTGCTCGCGGTCACGCCGGGGTCCGCCGAGCGCGTCCCGGAGGTCTCCGGGAGCCCTCCGGTCAGCCGCCGATCGGCGGCTGACCAGGCACGCAGCCGTTCGCCGGGTGGTGGGTCAGTCGTTGAAGCGCTCCACCAGCGCCTCGGCCAACTGGTGCGCTTCGTCCTGCGTTTCCGCGCTGGAGGGGACCCCGCCGGGCAGCGCGGGCTGCACGCTGTACTCGACGGTGACGATGACGTTCGCGGTGCGGAAGACGATGCGCACGGTCCGCGACTGGGCCGCGGACCCCGCCGCGCTGAGCCGGTCCTCGACGAAGGCGGCGTCCCCGAGCCCCTCCAGGACGCGGGAGCCCAGCTCGGGCGGGGTGGGGGTGGTGGAGGGCGCGGGCGTCCCGGCGGGCGAACCGGCGGGGGCGCCCGCGGGCGGGGCCGCGGGGGTGGTGGGCGGCGCGGTGGAGGGTGCGGTGGAGGGCACCGCCGCGGCGCCGGGGTCCGGGCCGGGAGCGGGCGCCGTGCCCGGGGCGGGGCTCGTGGTCGCGCCGGGGGTCGCGTTGGTCGACGGCAGGGGGGCCGGCAGGTGGGCGTCGGTCAGGCGGCGCTCGTACACCTGCTTCGCCTTGTCGTCGTCGCTGCTGGCGGCGCGGTCGTAGGAGACCACCCGCTCGAAGCCGACGGACAGCAGCCGGGTCTCCTCGGGGGTCTGCGCCTTCCAGCGGCAGCCGACGCGCCGGTCGCCGTCGTAGGAGGTGTCCGCGCTCCCGGCGTAGAGCTGGTCGCGCTGCTCCGAGGTGAGCGCTGCGGCGGCCGGGAGCATGGCCTTCAGCCGCTTCGCGTCGACCGCCTTGCAGGGCGAGGGCAGGCTGCGGTACTTCCCGGGCGGCGCGGCGACGGGCGTGGCGCCGCCCGCTTTGGAGTCGCTGGTGTCCCCGGCTCCGGTGCCGCCGGAGCACCCGGCCATCAGCGCGGTGAGCATCAGGATGCCCGGAAGGACTTGCCGTACCGCGTTGCGCTGCACGTCGTCTGGCTCCGTTCGACAGGCTTTCGACAGGCTCTGGGTGGGCCTTCGATCAGGAAATTGCGTTGCCGCTGCTGGGCCGCGCGTGGACACAATGTCTATCGCACACGCTGGTGCTGACGCCGGTCCCATGTCGTCTTTGGGTCCTGTTGCGAGGCTTTTTGCGTATTCAGACTTTTCAGTGGTTAACGGGGTGTTGGGGACGTTATGTCGTATGTAGAGGTGCCCGGGGCGAACGTCCCGATCCGGATGTGGACCGATCCGTCCACGGTCGAGGACAGTGCGATGCGACAGCTGCACAACGTCGCGACCCTGCCCTGGATCAAGGGCCTGGCCGTCATGCCGGACGTCCACTACGGCAAGGGCGCCACCGTCGGTTCGGTGATCGCCATGAAGGACGCGGTCTGCCCGGCCGCGGTGGGCGTGGACATCGGCTGCGGCATGTCGGCGGTCCGCACCTCGCTGACGGCCAACGACCTGCCCGGTGACCTGTCACGGCTGCGGTCCAAGATCGAACAGGCGATCCCGGTCGGGGCGGGCCTGCACAAGGAGGCGGTGGATCCGGCGCGGCTGTACGGCTTCGCGGCCGACGGCTTCGACGACCTCTGGTCGCGCTTCGACTACGTCGCGGACGCGGTCAAGTTCCGGCGCGAGCGCGCCGCGAAGCAGATCGGCACGCTCGGCGGCGGCAACCACTTCGTCGAGTTCTGCCTCGACGAGACGGGCGCGGTCTGGCTGATGCTGCACTCCGGTTCCCGGAACATCGGCAACGAGCTGGCCGAACACCACATGGGCGTGGCCCGGGGGCTCGCGCACAACCAGGGCCTGGTGGACCGCGACCTCGCGGTGTTCCTGGCGGCGACCCCGCAGATGCAGGACTACCGCAACGACCTCTTCTGGGCGCAGGAGTACGCCAAGTACAACCGCGCCGTGATGATGAGCCTGTTCAAGGAGGTCGTCCGCAAGGAGTTCCGCAAGGCGAAGGTCTCCTTCGACCACGAGATCAGCTGTCACCACAACTACGTGTCCGAGGAGCGCTACGACGGCATGGACCTGCTGGTCACGCGCAAGGGCGCGATCCGCGCGGGCAGCGGCGACTTCGGGATCATCCCCGGTTCGATGGGCACCGGCTCGTACATCGTGAAGGGCCTCGGCAACGCGAAGTCCTTCAACTCGGCCTCGCACGGCGCGGGCCGGAAGATGAGCCGGACCGCGGCGAAGAAGAAGTTCTCGGCGCGCGACCTGGCGGACCAGACCAAGGGCGTGGAGTGCCGCAAGGACTCCGGGGTCGTGGACGAGATCCCGGGCGCCTACAAGTCGATCGAGCAGGTCATCGACCAGCAGACCGACCTCGTCGCGGTCGTGGCCAAGCTCAAGCAGGTCATCTGCGTCAAGGGCTGATCGTCGGCCCGTTCGTCGGCCCGTCGGCCTGTTCGTCGGCCTGTTCGTCATGCTCGGGGGAGTGGAGGGGCCCGGACCGTTCAAACGGTCCGGGTCCCTCCGTATGTGCGGGTCGATCGCGGCCAACTGTTGTCCGCTGCACGGGGGTTGACGGTCAGAGTTGGTCTAGACCAAGGTGTGCGCCATGTGGAGATCTCGCGTGGTTCTCGGTGTGTTCGCTTCGCTGTCGCTCACCTTCGGGGTGGCCGGATCCGCCGTGGCGGGGGCGGGGGATCCGGTCGCGTCCGGTGCGTCCGGGGCGTCGGCGTCGGCGTCGGCGTCGGTCGAGGCGGCCGGCGCGGCCGGCGCCGTGGCCGTGGGGCTGCCGCCCGTCGTCTCGCACGTACCGACCACCGACAAGGTCGTCTTCATCACCATCGACGACGGCTGGAACCACGACCCCGCCGCCGCGCGGACGCTGATCGACAAGCGGGTGCCGGTGTCCCTGTTCCTGTTGCCGGGGGCGACGTCCTACGACACCGGCTACTTCACGGACCTCATCGAGCAGGGCCGGGCCACCGTGGAGAACCACACCGTCAACCACCCGGACCTCACCACGCTCGACGCGGCCGGGAAGGACGCGGAGGTCTGCGGGGCGCGGGAGCGGCTGAGGGGAACCTTCGGGCGGGCGCCGCAGCTGCTGCGACCGCCGTACGGAGCCGTCAACGACGATGTGCGGCTCGCGGCGAAGGCGTGCGGGGCGAAGGCGCTGATCACCTGGACCTACGACTTCACCACCTGGAGCCAGACCCCGCCGACCCCCAGGTTGCAGCCGGGGGACATCGTGCTGCTGCACTTCACGCCCACGCTGGAGGCCGACCTGGAGCGGGCGCTGGGCGCGGCGAAGGCCGCAGGCCTGAAGCCTGCGGCCCTCCTGCCCCAGCTCAAGGCCGCCGGGCTGGCGTAGCCGGGGCGGGCGACCGGGATCCGGGGGCGCGGGGCGGGGATCCGGGGCCGCGCGGGGTGCTACAGGTCGCGGTGGACCTTCGTGTTCGAGGCCTGGGCGCGCGGGCGGACCACCAGCAGGTCGATGTTGACGTGGCTGGGGCGGGTCACGGCCCAGGTGATGGTGTCGGCCACGTCGTCGGCGGACAGCGGCTCGGCGACGCCCGCGTACACCTTGGCCGCCTTGTCCGCGTCACCGCGGAAGCGGGTCGTGGCGAACTCCTCCGTCTTGACCATGCCGGGCGCGATCTCGATCACGCGGACCGGCTGGCCGACGATCTCCAGGCGGAGGGTCTCGGCCAGGACGCGGGCGCCGTTCTTCGCGGCGACGTAGCCCGCGCCGCCCTCGTAGGTGGAGTGCCCGGCGGTCGAGGACAGGACCACGACGGTGCCGTCGCCGGAGGCGGTCAGGGCCGGGAGCAGGGCCTGGGTGACATTGAGCGTGCCGATGACGTTGACCTCGTACATCGTGCGCCAGTCGGCCGGGTCGCCGGTGGCGACCGGCTCGGCGCCGATGGCCCCGCCCGCGTTGTTGACCAGCACGTCGACGGAGGGGAACTGCTCCAGGAACGCGGCGAAGGCGTCGACGGCGGCGCGGTCCGTCACGTCCAGGGCGTGGGCGGTGGCGAGCTGCCCGGCCGCGGTGATCTCCGCGGCGAGCTGCTCGATGCGGTCCTTGCGGCGGGCGGTCAGCACGACGTGGTAGCCCGCGCCGGCGAGCTGCCGTGCGGTGGCCGCGCCGATTCCGCTGCTCGCCCCGGTGACGACTGCGATGCGGGGGGTCATGGGAGCGCTCCTCGTTCGGGTGATCGATACCCGGCCAGCATAGGCATGCGGACGGGACCGGGACGGGTCCGAGGCCGGGCGCTCAGCGGCCGCGCGGGGCGTACATGATCAGGGCCATCCCGGCCAGGCAGACCAGGGCTCCGGCGATGTCCCAGCGGTCGGGGCGGTAGCCGTCGGCGACCATGCCCCAGGCGATCGATCCGGCCACGAAGACCCCGCCGTACGCGGCCAGCACCCGGGCGAAGTCGCCCTCGGGCTGGAGCGTGGCGACGAAGCCGTAGAGGCCGAGGGCGATGACCCCGGCGCCGATCCAGACCCAGCCCTTGTGGTCGCGCACGCCCTGCCAGACGAGCCAGGCGCCACCGATCTCCAGGACGGCGGCGAGGGCGAACAGGGACGCGGAGCGGACGATCAGCATGGGGGCAACCTTGGCACGCGGTCCGCGGCGGCCGCTGCGGTGCGCGTCGCAGATGGCGGGTGGGCGCGCCCTCGTTCGTGTGATGGTCCGACCGGCGGGGGGCGGGGGTCGTTAGCCTCCGCGCGTGGAGGTGGTGACGGTGGCGGTGTGCCGTGGCGTCGTACGAATCGTGGTGGCCCTCGGGCTGGTCCTGGCCGGGGCCGCGGCCCAGACGGGAGCCGCGCAGGCGGGGGCGGCCCCGGCCCGCTCGGCCCCGGCTGTCGGGGCGGGGGCCGAGCGGGCCGGTACGGGGGCCGCGCGGGTCGGCGCGGTGCGGGTGCCCGAGGCCGACGTGTCCTACCGCGGGCGGGTGAAGCTGTCCGCGGGGCGGCTCGCCGTATGGGTGGTCCCGGAGAACCAGGGGCCCGCCCCGCTCGCGAACACCACCCTGCGGCTGCGGTTCTCCGCGGCCCTCGCCGACGGCCAGGAGCTGGCGGAGGGCTGCGCCCGGGCCGGGCAGCGCGAGGTGATGTGTGAGACGGGGGCCCTGCCCGCGCACGGGCCGGGCCGCCACATCGGGCTGCGGCTGTGGATGAAGGACCGGCCGTCGGAAGTGGTGGTGCGCGTGGACACCTGGTGGAACGGCGGAGCGAACGACCGCAACCACACCAACGACGAGCACACGGTGCTCGCCCTCGACACCGGCGACTCCTACTCCTTCTGAGGCTGCTGCTCCTTCTGGGGTCCCTGCTCCTTCTGGGGTCCCTGCTCCTTCTGGGGTCCCTGCTCCTTCTGGGGGCGCAGGATCCAGCGCGCGACGGCCCGGTCGACCTCGGCGGGAGTGGGCGCGGGGGCGGACCAGGCGACGTAACCGTCGGGGCGCACGAGCACGCAGGCGGTGCGTCCGGGGGTGCGCCAGGAGGCGTGGGTGAGCCCCGGCTCCGTCGCGGGTCGGGGTGTCGGGGTGATCAGGACGAAGCTGCCCGCGCGCAGCAGTTCGTACAGCCTGCCCTCGCGCAGGACGGCGTCGGGTGCGCGACGGCCCGCGGGGCGGGCGCCGCCGGGCGGCGGCGGGTAGGAGATGCCGATCCCGGAGACCGTGCGGACCGCGCGGTCGCGCGCGGGCCGGATCCGCCCCAGCAGCGCGGCGCCGACGCTGCGGGCCGTGCGGCGGACCGGGGTGGTGGCCATCGTGATCCGGGTCAGGGCGCCGCTGCCGCGCAGCACGAGGCGGCCGACGGGGTGTCGCTCGCCCTCGTAACTGTCCAGCAGGGCCTCGGGGTCGGGGGCGCGTCCGAGGAGGACGGCCGTGAGCTTCCAGGCGAGGTTGGCGGCGTCCTGGAGGCCGGTGTTCATGCCCTGGCCGCCCGCGGGGGAGTGCACGTGGGCGGCGTCTCCGGCGAGGAAGACGCGGCCCACGCGGTAGTGCGGGACCTGGCGTTCGTCGGCGTGGAAGCGGGAGATCCAGCGGGGGTCGTGCATGCCGTGGTCGGTGCCGAGGGCGGTGCGCGTGATGGTGCGCAGCTCGTCGAAGTCGACGGGGTCGCCGTCCTGGGCCCGGCCGTCGCGGTGCCAGGCGATGGCCCGGTACCAGCCGTCGCCGAAGGGGACGAGGAAGGCGAAGGCCCGGCCGCGGCTGTTGACGGCGAGCTGGTCCGGGGGCTCCTCGGTCAGGCGTACGTCGGCCAGCACCATCGAGCTGACCACGGCGTGGCCGGGGAAGGGCAGGCCGAGTTCGCGGCGGACGGTGGAGCGGACGCCGTCGGCGCCGACGACGTGTCGGGCGTGCAGGGTGACCGGGGTGCCGGTGGTGCCGGTGGTGCCGGTGGTGCCGGTGGTGCCGGTCGTGTTCGTGGTGCCGGTGGTGCCGGTCGTGTTCGTGGTGTTCGTGGGGGTGCGGAGGTCGAGGGTGACGGTGTCCTGACCCTCGGCCTGATGCAGTGCGATCAGCTCATGGTCGTACCGGATGTGCACACCTGTGGACAACGCACGACGCTCCAGCAGGCGTTCGGTCTCAAATTGAGGGGTGATGAGGACGAACGGGAAGCGGGTGGGGAGCGTGTCCAGGGAGAGGGTGAGTTCGCCGAAGAGGCGGAGCTGTCGGATCGGGCGGCCGGTGGCGACGAGTTCGTCGGCGAGTCCGCGCGCGTCGAGGAGTTCGAGGGTGCGGGCGTGGACGGCGAAGGCGCGCGTGAGATTGGCGGCCGTCTGCGGGCGCCGCTCGATGAGGGCGACGGTCAGTCCGGCGGCGGCGAGATCTCCGGCGATCAGCAGACCGGTCGGACCGGCGCCGATCACCGCGACGTCCACGACGTCCGCGACGTCAGCGGCCGGCTGGAATCCGGACGCGGGATCGGGCGTTGGGGCGGGGGCTGGGGATGTCATGGTGGAAGACCCTGCCCATCCCCGCCGGGCCCTACGCGGTGACGCCGCCGCCGAATTCGGCCAACGCCTCGCTGACGATCAGCTCCAGGCGGGCGTGGTGCGCGCCCCGCCAGTACACGCGCTCGCAGTCGCCGCATTGGGCGAAGACGTCGTAGGAGCGCTGCGTACCGCCCTCCAGCAGGTCGCCGACGCTGTCCTTGTCGGCCGCGCGCAGCGTGCCGTTGCAGGCGGTGCACCGGGTCCAGGGGGTCAGCTCCGGCGCGAACCGGCCGAGGATGTCGCGCAATTGCTCGTCGGGGTTGTCGCTGTAGACGTAGGCACCGGCCCAGATCTCGCGGCGCCGCAGCAGGCCGCGGTCGCGGGAGAGCAGGACGCGCCGCTCGGCGGCGGAGCGGGTGGCGAGCGCGGGGTCGCCGATGTCCTCGTTCTCGTAGGCCGTGTCGATGCCGAGCAGGCGCATCCGGCGGGCCAGCGTGCCGAGGTGGACGTCGAGGAGGAAGCGGAGCGGGGCGCCGGGGACCTCCTGCGGGCGGGGCGGGCCGAGGACCTCGACGGACTCGCCGCCCCGGGGCACGTAGGCGACGGGCGCCTCGTCGCCGTCGACGAGCAGGCGGCCGACCTCGGTGAGCGGGACGCCGACGGATTCGACGACGTGGCCCAGGCTGGAGGTGCCGTCGACCGTGGTGGGTACGCGCTCGCCGCGCCGGTTGGGCGCGGTGAAGACGCGCAGCTCGGGGGCGAGGGTGAGGGTGATGTCCGGTCCGTTCACGGGGCCCAGCATGCCAGTTCGGGGCGGGGTGGCGAAGGCCAATTAAGCGTCGGTGGCGACCTCCTGGTCGTAGACCTCGCGATGGGCGCTGACCTGGTCGAAGTGCTGCTCGGCCCAGTGCTTCACGGAGCTGAGGAGGCCGCCGAGGCTGCGGCCGAGGGGGGTGAGGCGGTAGTCGACGCGGACGGGCACGGAGGCGGTGACGGTGCGGCTGACGAGGCCGTCGCGTTCGAGGGCGCGCAGGGTCTGGGTGAGCATCTTCTGGCTGACCCCGGGGATGCGGCGGCCGAGGTCGCTGTAGCGCATGGCCTCCGCCTCGTTGAGGGCGCTCAGGACGAGGCCGACCCACTTGTCGCTGATGCGGTCCAGGAGCTGGCTGGTCGGGCACTCCTTGAGGAAGGCGTCGTAGGCGTGGCGGGCCTCTTGGCGGCGGGTCTCGGCGGTGCGGGTGGCCATGGCGGGCTCACTTTCGGGTCGGGTACGCACCTTGCAGTGCGTACTTACGAAATGAAAGTACCTCTCCCTAAGTTAGTGCGCATCGGAACGAACGAAATCGAGCGCAAGGGACGAGACCCATGAGCCAGAACCAGAACCAGAACCAGAACGAGAACCACGACCAGAAGCAGGAGCAGGAGCAGGGCCGGAAGCTGATCGACGCGGCGGTCGTCACCGCCTTCGGCGGCCCGGAGCAGGTCGTGACCGCGCAGGTGCCGCTGCCGGTTCCGGGGGCCGGGCAGGTGCGGGTCCGGGTGCGGGCCGCGGGGCTCAATCCGGTGGACGCCCTGGTCCGCCTCGGGGTCTTCGGGGGCGAGGGGGAGCGGCTCGGGTTCGGTTGGGACGTGGCCGGCGAGGTCGACGCGGTCGGCGCCGGGGTGACCGCCTGGAGCGCCGGTCAGCAGGTCGTCGGACTGCACTACGGCCCGGTCAAGGAGCTCGGGACGCACGCGCAGTACGTCGTCCTCGACGAGGGCGCCCTCGCCGCGGCCCCCGGGTCCGTGGGCGCGACGGCCGCCGCGGTGCTGCCGCTCAGCGGGCTCACGGCGGCCCGGGCCCTGGATCAGTTGGGGCTGGCGGGCGGGGAGTCGGTGCTGGTCACCGGGGCGGCCGGGGTGGTCGGCGGGCTGGCGGTCCAGCTCGCGGTGCACGCCGGGCTGAAGGTGACCGCGCTGGCGGGCCCGGCGGACGAGGAGCTGGTCCGGTCGTTGGGCGCCACCGACTTCGTGGCCCGGGGCACGGCCGGGGCGGATGCGGGGGTGCGGGTGGACGGGGTGCTGGACGCCGCGGTGCTGGGGGAGGCCGCGCTGGACTTCGTCCGCGACGGCGGCGTCTACGTCGGGCTGCGGCCGGGCGGGTCTCCCGCTCCGGTGCGCGGGATCCGGGTGCTGGTGCAGGAGGTCGCGGCGGACGGGGCGCACCTGGCGCGGCTGGTGTCCCTGGTGGACGAGGGCGCGCTGACCCTGCGGGTCGGCGGGACCTACGCCCTGGCCGACGCGGCCGCGGCGCACGCCCGCCTCGCGGAGGGCGGCGCCCGGGGCCGGCTGGTCCTGACCGTGGCCTGAGCCCGCTCCGACGTCGTGCCGGGCGGGCGGGCCGCTCAGGGTCGGGCGGGCGGTGCGGTGCGGGTCAGGCGGGCAGCGTGTAGCGCCAGTCGTGGCTCGGGTGGAACACGCCGGGCGGGTATTCGAAGTTGACGTCACCGAGCGACTCGAAGCCCGCCCGACGGCACACGGAGTTGGACGCGGCGTGGTCCGTGCCGGGGAAGGCGTGCACGAGGCGACGGGAGCCGTGTTCGGCGACGTAGGCGAGGAGTTCGCCGATCGCCGCCACCGCGAGGCCCCGGCCCTGGTACTCGGGGAAGATCGCCCAGCCGCTCTCGTACACCTCTTCGTCGCGCCATTCGCGGGGCCAGAAGCCCACGGAACCGACGGTCTCGCCCGTCTCGGCCAGGCTGACCCGGAACATCCGTCCGGCGGCGGGTTCCCGGTCGCTCAGGGCGACGTACCGGCGCTGGCGGTCGGCCAGCTTCTCCTCGGACTCGGGTCCCCCCAAGTACTTGGTCATCTCGGGCTCGTTGGCCCGCAGCAGCAACCCGAGGTCCTCTTGGGACCAGGGAGTCAGACGCAGCGATATTTCCATGTTGAGGAGGGTACGAGGAACTCCTCCGCGCTGTCCGGGAGTCGGCCCCATGCGATGGCCGGAACGGTCAGGGCCAGACCAGGCAGTACGGCTGGTGGCCGGCCTCGTGCAGGCGGTGGGAGAAGTCCTGCCACTCGTGCAGCAGCTGGTAGACGTTGAAGGCGTCGCGCGGGCCGCCGCGGTCGGGGACCGTGGACCAGATGAAGGCGGCCGCGCCGACGGACTCCTCGCCGATGCCGCGCAGCGGGTCGACCACCGTCATCGGGAGCTTGACCACCGCGTAGTCGGGGTGCAGGACCACGAGCTCCAGCGGCGGGACCTTGTGCAGGGGTATGCCTTCGATGCCGGTGAGGACCATCGCGGCCACCGTCTCCGGTTTGATCTTGCTGAACAGGCCGCCCATGCCGAGTTCGTCGCCGCCGAGCTGTTCGGGCCGCATCGAGATCGGGACGCGCGCCGCCGTGGCCCCGTCGGGGGCGCCGAAGTACTTGTAGGTCACTCCCATGCCGCGACCCCCCGGGACCGCGCTCGCGGGTGCCGGTACGCCGTCCACCGCGTCCGCACCCCGGCGCCGGTGCTTGCCGCGCCGTCGGGCCTCTCGGGATGCCTCTCGGGAAGCGTCGCGGGCCTCGCGCGCACGCTCCGGCCCCAGGCCGTCCGTACCCTCGCCCGGTCCGCCACCGCGTTGCATATCTCCACCCGACTGGTCTTGCCTGCCCCGGCCCCGTGACCCCCGCCACGCGGCCTGATCATCATGGCAGTGACCTCCCCCGCGGCGGCGCGGTGAAACGCCCGTCCGCAAGTCTGTCGCGGCCTCTGAGACCATGGCTGGTGTGAGCTACCCGTATCCGTATGAAGCCCCAGTCTCGCAGAACCTGTTTGACCGCGCGTCCCTCGTGACCCCCGGCGGCGTGAACTCTCCGGTGCGTGCATTCCGCGCCGTGGGGGGAACGCCCCGGTTCATGGTGTCCGGTACCGGTCCGTACCTCACCGATGCCGATGGCCGCGAGTACGTCGACCTGGTCTGCTCGTGGGGGCCGATGATCCTCGGCCATTCCCACCCCGCCGTGATCGAGGCCGTGCAGGCCGCGGTCGCCCGCGGCACGTCCTTCGGCACCCCCGGCGAGGGCGAGGTCGCGCTCGCCGAGGAGATCGTCGCGCGGATCGCGCCGGTCGAGCAGGTGCGCCTGGTGTCCTCCGGTACGGAGGCCACCATGTCCGCGATCCGGCTGGCCCGCGGTTTCACCGGCCGGGCCAAGGTCGTGAAGTTCGCGGGCTGCTACCACGGCCACGTGGACGCGCTGCTCGCCGCCGCCGGATCGGGCCTCGCGACCTTCGCGCTGCCCGACACCCCCGGTGTGACGGGTGCGCAGGCCGGCGACACGATCGTCCTCCCCTACAACGACCTCGAAGCGGTCCGCGCCGCCTTCGCCGCGCACCCCGGTGAGATCGCCTGTGTGATCACCGAGGCCGCGCCCGGCAACATGGGCGTGGTGACCCCCGGCGAGGGGTTCAACCAGGGCCTGGCCGACCTGTGCCGCGCGAACGGCGCGCTGTACATCTCCGACGAGGTGATGACGGGCTTCCGCACCTCCCGCGCCGGCTGGTTCGGCGTGGACGGGGTCGCGCCCGACCTGATGACCTTCGGCAAGGTCATGGGCGGCGGCTTCCCGGCCGCGGCCTTCGGCGGCCGCGCCGACGTGATGGGGCACCTGGCCCCCGTCGGCCCCGTCTACCAGGCGGGCACCCTCTCCGGGAACCCGATCGCCACCGCCGCCGGCCTCGCGCAGCTGCGGCTGCTCGACGACGCGGCGTACGCGAAGGTCGACGCCGTGTCGGCGGAGATCCAGGGCCTGGTGACGGACGCGCTCCGCAAGGAGGGCGTGGCGCACCGGCTGCAGACCGCGTCCAACATGTTCTCCGTCTTCTTCACCGAGGACGAGGTCAGGAACTACGACGACGCCAAGAAGCAGGAGAGCTTCCGCTTCACCGGCTTCTTCCACTCGATGCTGGCCCAGGGCGTCTACCTGCCGCCCTCGTCCTTCGAGTCCTGGT
Organism: Streptomyces sp. NPDC059917; assembly: GCF_042730635.1. NCBI lineage: Bacteria > Bacillati > Actinomycetota > Actinomycetes > Kitasatosporales > Streptomycetaceae > Streptomyces > Streptomyces sp. NPDC059917. Next base: position 6,660 of record NZ_JBHWLC010000112.1, on the reverse strand, counting down.
TCGTCTCCACCGCCCACGACGAGCGGGCGATCGAGCGCATCGCGGCCGCGCTGCCCGCCGCCGCCCGCGCCGCCGCCGAGGCCACCCCGGAGGCCACCGCATGAGCAGCAGCGACATCACCGTCGTCCACCTGATGCGCCACGGGGAGGTGCACAACCCGGACGGGGTCCTCTACGGGCGCCGCCCCGGCTACCACCTCTCCGAGCTGGGCCGGCAGATGGCCGAGCGGGTCGCCGAGCACCTGGAGAACCGCGACATCACCCACGTCGTGTCCTCCCCGCTGGAGCGCGCGCAGGAGACGGCGGCCCCGATCGCCAAGGCGCACAGCCTGGACCTGGCGACCGACGGGCGGCTGATCGAGGCGGGCAACGTCTTCGAGGGCAAGACCTTCGGGGTCGGTGACGGCGCCCTGCGCAAGCCCGCCAACTGGAAGCACCTGACGAACCCGTTCCAGCCGTCCTGGGGCGAGCCGTACATCGAGCAGGTGGTCCGGATGATGGGCGCGCTGGACGCGGCGCGCGACGCGGCCCGCGGGCACGAGGCGGTGTGCGTGAGCCACCAGCTGCCGATCTGGATCGTGCGCAGCTTCGCCGAGAAGCGCAGGCTGTGGCACGACCCGCGGCGCCGGCAGTGCACGTTGGCCTCGCTGACGTCGTTCACGTACCAGGGCGACAAGATCGTTTCGGTGGGCTACAGCGAGCCGGCCCGGGACCTGGTCCCGGCGCACCTGCTCGCGGGCGCGAAGCCGGTGAAGGGCAAGTCGAAGGCGTTCGGCGCCTGAGCCGCGACGCCTCGGAGGCACTTCCTCCGATCGTCAAGATTCGACATGACCAGTCCTAATTTCATACAAGTCGCCGCGCTGCTACCGATCTGACGCTCAGCCTGCGTTGGAATGTCCGTTTATACGACATTCCATCAGCGAGGTGAGCGACATGCGTGAGGTCAGCCGGAGGGGCGCGCTCGGACTCGGACTCGGCGCCGTGGCCGCGATGGGGATCGCGGGTTGCGGCGGCGGGTCCGGTTCCGGGGGCGCCCACATGGGTGCCGGTTCCGGCAAGGCCGGCCCCAACCCGAGCGGCGGGGCCGCCCACCCGGTCAGGCCCATCGGGGACGGTTCCACCGCGGACACGGGCCCCCAGCCCCACCAGCCCGCCAAGCCCGTCCCCCTCCAGCCCGGGGAGACCCCGCCGCAGTTCGTCGTCTTCAGCTGGGACGGCGCGGGCGAGATCGGCAACGGTCTCTTCCCGCGCTTCCTCAAGCTCGCCAAGGACCACCACGCGGGCATGACCTTCTTCCTCTCCGGGCTCTACCTGCTCCCCGAGTCGAAGCGCGGGCTCTACCGCCCGCCCAACAACCCGGTGGGCGCCTCCGACATCGGCTTCCTGAAGGACGAGAACGTCCGCAACACCCTGAAGTACGTGCGCGAGGCCTGGCTCGACGGCCACGAGATCGGCACCCACTTCAACGGGCACTTCTGCGGCGGATCCGGCTCGGTCGCCCACTGGAGCGCGCAGGACTGGCACAGCGAGATCGAGCAGGCCGTGTCCTTCGTCACCAACTGGCGCACCAACACCGGCTTCACCGACCTCGAACCGCTGCCCTTCGACTACGCGAAGGAGCTCGTCGGGGCCCGCACGCCGTGCCTGCTCGGCCAGGACCAGCTGCTGCCCACCGCCGAGAAGCTCGGCTGGCGCTACGACGCCAGCTCGCCCGGCGGCCTCCAGCAGTGGCCGGAGAAGAAGGGGACCGTGTGGGACCTGCCGCTGCAGTCGATGCCCTTCCCCGGCCACTCCTTCGAGGTGCTCTCGATGGACTACAACATCCTCGCCAACCAGTCGCAGAACACCACCCGGGGCGTTCCCTCCAACTACCCGGGCTGGCGCAGCCAGGCCACGGCCGCCTACCAGGGCGGCTTCCGGCGGGCGTACGAGACGAACCGCGCGCCGCTCTTCATCGGCAACCACTTCGAGGACTGGAACGGCGGCATCTACATGGACGCCGTCGAGGAAGCGCTCAAGTCGATGGCGGACAAAAGCGATGTACGACTCGTATCGTTCCGGCAGTTCACCGACTGGCTCGACGTCCAGGACCCCAAGGTGCTCGCCAAACTGCGCGGCCTGGCCCCCGGTCAGCCGCCGACCGGCGGCTGGAAGACCTTCCTGACCGCCGCCTGACCGCCGCCCGACCCCCTGCCCGACCGCCGCCCGACCGCCGCCCGACCGTGGCTCGACCGGGGTCCGACCAGCGGTCGGCCGGGATCCGGCCGGTGGCCGGGGGGCGCGCAAGATCCACAATTCGCCCATGCGAAACTTTTCACATGAGCCTTAGCCGCGCCCCCCGACGCCGCCGCTCGACCAGCGGCCGCGCCGTCCTGCTGACCGCGGTGGCCGTCGCAGGCGCCCTCACCCTCACCTCCTGCGGAGATTCGGCCGGTGGCGCCAAGTCCTCCGGCTCCGCGGGCGGCAACTACGTGACGGGCCCGGGCGGCATCTCCACCGTCGCCAAGGGCCAGCGCGACGACGCCCCCAAGCTCGACGGCGAGACCGTCGACGGCAAGACGCTCGACACGACCACCCTCAAGGGGAAGGTCGTCGTCCTGAACGTCTGGGGCTCCTGGTGCCCGCCGTGCCGCGCCGAGGCCCCCTACTTCGCCAAGGTCTCCAAGGAGATGGCCGACGCGGGCAAGGACGTCTCCTTCGTCGGCATCAACACCCGCGACAACAGCAAGCAGAACGCGGTCTCCTTCGAGGAGAACTTCGGGATCACCTACCCGAGCCTCTACGACCCCGACGGCAAGCTGATGCTCCGCTTCCCCAAGGGCACGCTCAACGCGCAGTCGATCCCCTCCACGATCGTCCTCGACAAGGAGGGCAAGATCGCCGCCCGCACCCTGGTCGCGGTCAACGAGGAGCAGCTGCGCAAGATGATCGACCCGCTCCTCGCGGAGAAGTGACGCCGTGAACGAGACCGTCTTCAGCGGAGCCCTGCTGCTGGCCCTGCCCATCGCCGTGCTCGCCGGGCTCGTCTCCTTCTTCTCCCCGTGCGTGCTGCCGCTCGTCCCCGGCTACCTCTCCTACGTGACCGGGGTCACCGGCGCCGACATGGCCGAGGCCCGGCGCGGGCGGATGCTGGCCGGGGCGAGCCTGTTCGTCCTCGGCTTCACCGCCGTCTTCGTCTCCACCGGCGCGCTCTTCGGCTTCTTCGGCGACGTCCTCCAGGACAACAAGGACATGATCTCGCGGGTGCTGGGCGGTGTGGTCATCCTCATGGGGTTCTTCTTCATGGGGCTGATCCCGGGCCTGACGATGCGGGAGTTCCGCTTCCACAAGAAGCCCACCGGAGGCCTGATCGGCGCGCCCCTGCTCGGTGTCCTCTTCGGCATCGGCTGGACGCCCTGCATGGGCCCGACCCTCGCCGCCGTGAACACGCTCTCCATGAACGAGGCGAGCGCCGGGCGCGGCGCGCTGCTGACCACCGCGTACTGTCTGGGCCTCGGCGTGCCCTTCCTCCTCGCCGCGATCGCCTTCCGCAAGGCGCTCGGCGCCTTCGGCTGGGTGAAGAAGCACTATGCGTGGGTGATGCGCATCGGCGGCGGCATGCTGGTCCTGACCGGTCTGCTGCTCGTCACAGGCTGGTGGGGCACCATCGTCAGCGACATGCAGGGCTGGACACGGGGCTTCACGGTGGGGATCTGAGGACTACAAGCACATGAGTACGAGCGACAAGGCGCCCACCGAGGCGTCCGACCCCCGAACCGCCCAGGACGCCACGGAGGCCGCCGCGCAGGCGACCGACGCCGCCGCGGCGGCCCAGCTGTCCACCGCCCCGCTGGAGGACCCACCGGCCGGCGGCCCCGCCGTCGGCATCGGCGTGCTCGGCTGGGCCCGCTGGTTCTGGCGCCAGCTCACCTCCATGCGGGTGGCGCTGATCCTGCTCTTCCTGCTGTCCCTCGGCTCGATCCCCGGCTCGCTGATCCCGCAGAACCGGGTCGACCCGATGAAGGTCGCGCTCTGGAAGTCCAAGCACGAGTTCTGGGTGCCGGTCGCCTCGAAGCTCCAGCTCTTCGACGTCTACAGCTCGGTGTGGTTCTCCGCGATCTACATCCTGCTGTTCGTGTCGCTGATCGGCTGCATCGTCCCGCGCACCTGGCAGTTCGTCGGCCAGCTCCGCGGCCGCCCGCCGGGCGCGCCGCGGCGCCTGGACCGGCTCCCCGCCTACACCACCTGGCGCACCGACGCGGCCCCGGACGAGGTCCTCGCGCACGCGAAGGAGGTGCTCGGCGGGCGCCGCTTCCGTACCGCCCCCGACACCGCCGGGCACGCGGTGGCCGCGGAGAAGGGCTATCTGCGCGAGGCCGGGAACCTGCTCTTCCACATCGCCCTGATCGTGATGCTGGTGGCCTTCGCCACCGGCCAGCTCCTCAAGTCCGAGGGCGGCAAGCTCGTCCTGCGCGGCAAGGGCTTCGCCAACACGCTCACCCAGTACGACGACTTCAAGTCCGGCAGCCTCTTCAGCTCGGACGACCTGCCGCCCTTCAGCTTCACCCTGGACAAGTTCGACGCGGAGTACGAGAAGAGCGGCCCGCAGAAGGGCACCCCGCGCGAGTTCAAGGCGTACGTCACCTACAGCAAGGGCGCGCACGGCACCCCGACGAAGACCGAGATCGAGGTCAACAAGCCGCTCGACGTCGAGGGCTCCAAGGTCTACCTGCTGGGCCACGGCTACGCGCCGATCCTCTCGGTGACCGACCCCTCCGGCAAGGTGATCTACAAGGACGCCGTGCCGATGCTGCCGCAGGACGCGAACCTGACCTCCGCCGGAGCCGTCAAGGTCACCGACGGCTACCAGGACAAGAACGGCAAGAAGGAGCAGCTGGGCTTCAACGCCCGCTTCGTGCCGACCTTCGCGGGCAAGGGCCAGGGCACGATGCTCTCGCAGTTCCCCGCCGCGGACTTCCCGGTCCTGGCGCTCAACGCCTGGCACGGCAGCCTGGGCGTGGACTCGGGGCTGCCGCAGAACGTCTACCAGCTCGACACCGCCAAGATGCAGCAGTTCAAGAAGGAGAACGGCGAACCGTTCTCCCAGCTGATGCTCCCCGGCGAGACGATGACGCTCCCCGACGGCGCGGGCACCGTGAAGTTCGAGGGCATCGAGCGCTGGGCCACCTTCCAGATCTCCCAGGAGCCCGGCACCGGCTACGCCCTGGCGGGCGCGGTGGCGGCCATCCTGGGCCTGGCCGCGTCCCTCTTCATCCAGCGCCGCCGGATCTGGGTCCGCGCGGTGACCGGCAAGGACGGCGTGACCGTCGTCGAGATGGCGGGCCTCGGCCGCAGCGAGTCCGCCAAGCTCCCCGAGGAACTCGCCGACCTGGCCGCCCGGCTGAACGAGCGGGCGCCCACCGCGCCCGAGGCAGTCCCCGGCAACAACCCTGTCGAAGCAACCGTTGAAGGAGGACGCGGATGACCCTGCTCGCAGCCGCCGCGACCAACACGAGCCTGGCCCATGCCAGCAACGTGCTGATCTATTCGTCGATGGCGGTCTACATGCTCGCCTTCTTCGCCCACATCGCCGAGTGGACCTTCGGCAGCCGCAGCAAGGTGGCCCGCACGGCCAACGCGCTGACGGCGGGCGCGGGCGCCGCGAAGGCCCCCGCCGTCCAGGTCCGCACGAAGGCGGGGGGCACCGCGGTCCTCGACAAGCCGCAGGTCGTCACCCGGTCCGCCACCGGCACGCGCGACGTGCCGGACGGTCCCGGCGCGGCCGGCGGCACGGTCAAGGGCGACCTCTACGGCCGGATCGCGATCTCGCTGACCGCCCTCGGCTTCCTGCTCGCGGCCGGCGGCGTGGTCAGCCGCGCCCTGTCGGTGCAGCGCGCCCCCTGGGGCAACATGTACGAGTTCTCGATCACCTTCTCCACGGTGGCCGCGGGCGCGTACCTGCTGCTGCTGGCCCTGGGCAAGAACGTCCGCTGGATCGGCCTGATCCTGGTCACCACGGTCCTGCTGGACCTGGGCGTGGCCACGACCTGGCTCTACACCGACAGCGCGGCGCTGGTCCCGGCCCTGCACTCGTACTGGCTGTGGATCCACGTCTCCACCGCGATCATCTGCGGCGCCGTCTTCTACATCGGCGCGGCCGGCACGGTCCTCTACCTCTTCCGCGACTCCTACGAGAGCACGCTGGCCGCGGGCGGCAAGCCCGGCACCCTGCGCACCTCGGTGATGGAGCGGCTGCCCTCGGCGTCCTCGCTCGACAAGTTCTCGTACCGGATCAACGCGGCCGTCTTCCCGCTGTGGACCTTCACGATCATCGCGGGCGCGATCTGGGCGAACGACGCCTGGGGCCGGTACTGGGGCTGGGACCCCAAGGAGGTCTGGTCCTTCATCACCTGGGTCGCCTACGCCTGCTACCTGCACGCGCGCGCCACGGCCGGCTGGAAGGGCCGCAAGGCCGCCTACCTGGCGCTCTTCGCCTTCGCCTGCTGGATCTGGAACTACTACGGCGTGAACATCCTGCTCAACGGCAAGCATTCCTACGGCGGGGTGTAGTCGAGCGGCACCGCGCACGGCGAAGGGCCCGGCCCCCCTGGGGGGGCCAGCGTGATCGTGAAGGTCAGCACCCCCCACGGCAGCCGGATCAGCCCGTACAGCGAGGTCCGCC